>JAHBVV010000042.1 GCA_019637335.1 Candidatus Hydrogenedentota bacterium
ACGGGGTGGCGGGATTTGCGTTGTTGGGGGGTAGGGATGTTACTGCTTTGGTGGGGTGGTGGTTGCGGCAGTTTGTTTCTGCTTACACGATATTCTGGAGGAGTTCCACGCGTTGGATGGCGCGTTGTACGCGGGAGTCCTGGGGGCCTCGGGTGGCTTCGTAGATGTCGCGGGAGCGCTGGTAGCATTCGAGGGCGGCGTCGTAGTCGTAGGCGGCCTGGTGCATCGCGCCGAGCTGGTAGGCGACGGCTCCGACGGATTCGTGGGTTTGTCCGTTGCGGGACTCTTCGCAGGCGAGGAGGTCTTGCAGGATCTCGATGGCGCGATTGACTTTCTTTTGTTCCTTGAGGGCCTTACAGAGACGCCCGCAGACGGCGCCGAGTGTTTCTTCGTCCATCCAGGCGCGCTTGACGTGCAGATCGAGGGCCGATTTCAGGGCGCTTTCGGCTTCCGCATGGCGGTCGAGCCGGGCCAGGGAGCGGGCGAGATAGAAGTAGTCGGGGCCCATGGCGGGTGATTCGGGCCCTTCGGCGAGCCGAAGGGTCACGATGGCTTCGTTCAGGCACTCGACGGCCTTTTCGTATGCTCGCTCTTCCATCCAGGTGCGGCCCTTCTGGCGCCAGATATTGGCCTGCTCCCGGGAGGCGCCTTTCGAGCGCGCCTTCAGAATGGAGAGGGCGTCATCGAAGGCGCGGTGGGCTTCTTCGAAGAGGGAGACTTCGCGCAGGGCCTTGCCAAGGCCTATCAGGTCTGATGCAACATGGGAATGCTGGGGGCCGTAGTCCTTGCGGTCGGCGTCGAGCGCGCGCTCATAGCAGGCGCGCGCCTCCCTGAAATTGTCTTCATCGAGCAGGCACTGGCCGAGGTTGCGCAGGAACCGCCCCAAATTGCCGCGATCGGGGTCGTCGGCGTTTTCCTCGGCCTGGATCGCCTTTTCGAAGTATTGCCTGGCGACGGGGAAGTTTTTTTCCTTGAGGAAGAGTTGGCCGAGGCCGTTCATGCTTTCCGCGACGAGCGAGTGGTTCCAGCAATAGACCTCCATGAAGACCTTAATCGCGCGCTGGTAGGCGGCCTTCGCGCCGGGAATATCGCCCATCAGTTCGAGGACCTGGCACAGGTTGCGGCTGGGCATGGTCAGCATGCTTCGGTGGGCGGGCCCGAGGGCGGCGTCCTGCGCGGGGCCGTATACGGTTTCGCAGATGTGGAAGGCGCGCTCGTAGCAGGCGTGGGCCTCCGGGTAGCGTTTCATTTCCTGCAGAATGACGCCCAGGCTGTTCACCCGCGCGGCGATCGTGGGGTGCACCTGGCCGTAGAGGGATTCGGCGAGCCGGATGGAGCGTTCGAAGGCGGCGCGGGCGGCGTCGAGTTCGCGGCAGGCGTGGAGGTAGAGCCCGACATGGTTCAACAGGAGCCCGGTGCCTTCGCGGAGGTTGGTGGATTGCTCGCTGCGCGCGGTAACGGCGTATACGTGGCGCAGGAGCATGGAACATGCGGGGATTGGGTGGCCGTATTTCGATTCCACGGGGAAGGCCTCCCGGACGACGCGCAGGGCGGTCATCAGCCAGGCGAATTGCTGGTCTTGATCGAGGAGGTCCCGGGTCGCCTCCTGGACGGCCGCGTGAATGGCGATGCTGTTCTGCTCGAACTGGACGAGGGAAAGCCGGTGCAACAGGGTGAGCGCGCGGTTGAGCGATTCGGGGTCGCTGACGCAGCCGGCCAGGCGTTTGGGCAGGAAGGGGGCTCCGTCGCAAAGCATGGCGAGGGCGATATCCTCGGTATCAAACCAGGCGCAGAGGCACATCATCTCCAGGGCGGCGGGATCGTTTTGCGAGAGGTAGCGCAGCGATCGCTGCACCACGATTCGGGTGGATTCCGTGAAACCGAGCGCGGGGGCGTTGGTTGGCGTTTTCTCTTTTTTCTTGCGGTCTTCGCGCGCGGGCAGCGCGGCGAGGTAATCTTCGAGTGAGGTGTCCGTGACCTGGCAATAGGCGCCGGCCAGGAAGATGGGCAGCGCGGCGCAGCCGAAATGGCGCACGAGGGCGCCGGTGAATTTGTCGCGCTGCTTCTGGCTGCGGTGCGCGAGGAAGAGTCCGGCCTGGGCGTGGGTGAAGGGGGGATGCTCGACCACTTCGATCGCGGCGTCTCCGAGAGGCGTGTCGCCCGTAATTAGAATCCGGCCCGTGGGCGGATCCGGGGGGAAGGCGCGGAAGACATCCGCATTGCTTGCGCCATCCACCACGAGCAGCCAGCGGAGATGGGTTTTCATCCAGGCGCGGATCGCCTCGATCTGATCTTGCAGGCGGGCCTCGTCCTTCCAGCGATCATCGAGGCGCGCGCCGGTGCGTACCAGGTCGAAGCGGGCGATGGTGGCGTCCTCGCCGTCTATCCAGAAGATGGCGTCGAAGTTGGGGCGGGCGCGGTAGGCGTAGGCCAGGGCCGTTTGCGTCGTTCCGGAGCCCCGCGGGCCGAGCAGGTGCACCATGGCGTGGCGTTGAAAGGTGTTGTGGAGTGTGACCATCAGCGACTCGCGGCCCATGAAATAGGGGTTGGGCCGCTGGCGCAGCCGCCAGAAGCGGGGGGCGGGGTATTGGGGCTGCGGGCGCGCGGCGATGCCATCGACGGGATAGGGGGTATCGATGGGATCCGAATGGCGCTTCGAGCGCATTTCCGGCACCGGGGTGTCGATATGGCCGCCGGCGTAATCCTGATCCTGTTCGTCGCTCATGGGGCGCCCCCGGCGCGCCGCGCGGGCGCGCGCCACCCGCGCACCGCCTTGCGGTGGCGGGATTCCAGTCCAGGTCTTTCAGCCGCACCGGGCACGGGCGTAGTCTCCGGGGTTTGTCCAGGCCCTCCCATCCGCCGCCTGACCTGGGTCATCCACGCTCAATGATACCGACTTTTGCCGGTCCAGTAAACTCCCACGCCTCCCGCGGGCGTTTTCCCGAGAGCGCGCCATTGTGCTAGCATGTGCGCGCGGCTGTAGCCTTTTTTCACTGGAAGGAGTAGTATGCGCTTACGCGGGTTGTTTCCGGCGATTCTGGCCGGCTATATCGGTTTGGCGGGGCTGGCGGCGTCGGATCAGGCGTTTCTCGAAGATGGATCCGTGCTGGTGGGCGCGGTGCGCGGCATGTCGGAGGGCGCGTTACGGATTGAGACGTCTTTCGGGGGAGAACTGTCGATTCCGTGGGCGCAGGTGCGCGGCCTGGCGACAGACGGGGTGATTGTCGCCGAAGGAAGCGATGGCTCCCGTCTAACCGGCCGCCTGGTGGTAACCGATGGCGCGCCGGGCGTTCTGGACGCTTCCGGCGCGACGTCTTCCCTTTCCCTGCGGGACCTGACCGCGATCTGGCCCGAGGGCGAAGCGCCGGAGCGGGAATTGGCGCCCGAACCCGCGGCCACCGTTGTGGAAGCAAAGCCCAGGGCGGCTTGGACCGGTCGCGCGGAATTGGGGCTGAACGGTCAATCGGGGAACAAGGAGCGAATCGACGTTCGCGGGGGCGTGAATCTGAATCGCGCGACGGAAACGACCCGCCTGAATCTGTATCTCCGTGGCCAGTACGCCGAGACGAACAACGATCGATCAGCCAATGAAGTGATGGTGGGCGGCCGCATTGAATGGGACTTCAGCGAACGGACCTACATGTTTGCGAAGATCGATCTGGAGCAGGATGAGTTCGAGGATCTGGAGCTCCGCACCACGATCACCACGGGCCTCGGCCACTTTTTCATCAAGCGGGAGAAGATCGAACTCAAGGGCTGGGCGGGCGCCGGCTACGAGCGCGAGATTTTCGAGAAACCCGAGCGCCAGCCCCTGCCGGCGGTGTCCTCGCTGGAGGAGGCGATCGAGGTGGCCGTGCGCCGCGAGGTGTCGCGGCGCCTGTCGGGTGGCGATCCGGACCGGATCATGAGCGAGGCGGTGGTGGAGCTGGGGTACAACTACCGGCACGATTTCGGCGCGAATTTCCGCTTCATCCACGGTCTGACTTATTATCCGTCCGTGAATGATCCCACGGGCGATTACCGGATTAACGCGGATACCTCCCTGGAGTTTCCGCTCGGGAAGGATCCGGATTGGACGTTGCGGACGGGGGTCCGCAACGAATATAACGCCATGCCGCAGGCCGGTGTGGAACGCCTGGACACATCGTATTTCCTGAACCTTGGATATAAATGGTAGGCGGCGGAATCCGCCGCACGGAGAAAGTGATTATGGGCGCGGACAATTTCTTTGCAGGTATTATTGAGGCGATTCTCGCGTTGTTTGTCGAGTTGCTCCGAATTCAGTTTTCACCGATTTTCACCCTGATCGAGCTCATTCAGCAGTTCATGATGTAGCCTTGGACCCGCGCGATCGCTTTTCCAACCGGGCCGACGATTACGATCGCTACCGCCCGGGCTACCCGCGCGCGCTGGTTTCCCTGATTGCCGAACGGTGCGGTTTGCGGCCCGGGCATTCCGTGGCGGACATCGGGTCGGGTACCGGGATTCTGACGGACCTGATATTGGAACACGGGAACCGGGTTTACGCCGTGGAGCCCAATGGCCCGATGCGCGAGGCCGCCGAACGGCGCCTGGGCGGGCGCCCGGGTTTCTTCAGCGTGGACGGCACGGCGGAGGCGACGACACTGTTGGCGTCGTCGGTGGACCTGGTTGTGGCGGCGCAGGCATTCCACTGGTTCGAGCCCCGGGCTACACGGGACGAGTTGCGGCGGATTCTTCGCGCGCCGGGGTGGGTCGCCTTGATCTGGAATGAGCGCCCGCGGCAGGCGACGGGTTTTGAGGCGGCCTACGAAGCGCTGCTGGAGCGCCACGCTATCGACTACGCGGCGGTGGACCACCGCCGTGTCGATGCCGCGCGCGTGGACGAGTTTTTCCATCCGGCGCGGGCGGAGCGGATCGTGTTGTCGAATTCCCAGTCCCTTGACCGAGCGGGGCTGGCGGGGCGCGTCCGATCGTGTTCGTATGTGCCGGCGGCCGGCGCGCCGGGCTATGGGGCCATGATGGGGGACGCCGGCGCGCTCTTCGATGAGCGCCAAGTTGGAGGTGTTGTTGTGCTGAACTATGAAACCATTATCTATCTGGGGGCGCTGCGGCCCGGCCCCGGCCGAGGCGCGCCACCCCGGGCGTGAAGGCGGCGTGGCGGCCAGTTTGTCAGGCGCGCGCGCAAAGCGTATACTGTGAGACGCCGCCGTGGATTTGCCCGGCGATCAGACGATTTCCCCACGGTGATTCCCGACGGCAGCGCCGTGGCGCTTTCGCCCCTCGGTACGAGACGCGCGCGGCGCGCGCCTGGCCGGACCCGCCGTTCCCGGCAACCCCGACCGGGTATTTGACACGCTGTTCAATACCGAGCGGAGGGAAGTCTCATGCCAGTTGTTGACCCGGGCAAGGAACGTAATGTGGGCATTGTAGGTCACGGCGGCGTCGGGAAGACGATGCTTCTGGAGCATATTCTTCACGACGCCGGCGTAACCAACCGAATGGGCAGTATCGAAGAGGGCAACACCGTCGGGGATTATCTTGAGGAGGAGCGGGAGCGGAAGCACAGCATCACGATGAAGCTGTGCCACGTGGAATGGCGCGGGGACCGGATACATTTTATCGACCATCCGGGCTACATGGACTTCCAGGGGGAGATTGCGGCGTCCACCCCGCTGATCGACGGCCTCATCATCATGGTGGACGCGACAACCGGGGTTCAGGTTGGGACGGACATCGCGTGGAAGTATGCGCAGCGCCACCGTGTGCCCCGGGCCTTTTTCGTGAACAAACTGGACCGCGAGCACACGAATTTTGACGAGGTCGTGGCCGGCCTGCGGGAGACCTACGGCAAGCAGTGCGTGCCGCTGGTGATACCGGTGGGCGAGGGCGGGAATCTCGAGCGCGTGGTGAATATCTTTGAGGGCGACACCTCCGGTATCGAAGATCAGATCGCGCGGGTGAAGGAAGCCATTGTGGACGCGGTGGCCGAAACCGACGACGCCTTGATGGAGAAATACTTCGAGACTGGCGAGCTTTCGCCGGAGGAGTTCCACCGGGGCCTGCACGACGGAATTACGGCGGGCAAGATCATGCCAATCATCGCGGGAAGCGCGATCAAGGACTTTGGCATTGACGAGCTGCTCGATGTCGTGGCGGAGTCTTTTCCGAGCCCGCTTGACCGGCATGTGGTCGCTACGAACGGGACCGGGGAATCGGTCGAGCTCAAAGTCGGCGCGGACGAGCCTTTTCTCGGCCAGGTATTCCGAAATGTGGTGGACCCGTACGTGGGCCACTTGACGTTTTTCCGCGTGCTGACGGGTACGCTCCGGTCGGATTCCGAGTTCTACAATGTGACGACCGGCGCGAAGGAGCGCACGGGGAAGATTCTGCTGCTGAACGGCAAGGAGCAGACGGTGGTCGACGCGGTGGGCCCGGGGGATCTGGCGGCGATGACAAAGCTGAAGAACACGAATTTCGGCGACACGATTGCGGCGGTGGGCTCGAATTACAGCATGCCTCCGATCTCCCTTCCCCCCTCGATGGTGAAGCTGGCCATTACGCCGAAGACCCGGGCGGACGAGGACAAGATCGGCGAGGCGCTGCACCGGCTCGCGGAGGAGGACCCGACGTTCCAGCACTTCCGCAACGAGGAGACGGGCGAACACATCATCCAGGGCACGGGCGATTTGCAGATTGAAATCATGCTCGACCGGATGCGGCGGAAGTACAACGTGGACGTCGAAACGTCGACGCCGCGGGTCGCGTACCGGGAGACGATCCGCTCCGAGGCGGAGGCCCAGGGCAAGCACAAGAAGCAGAGCGGCGGGCACGGCCAGTATGGCGACGTGCACTTGCGGCTCAAGCCCTTGCCCCGGGGCAGCGGCTACGAGTTCATCGACAGCATCGTCGGCGGGGTGGTCCCGAAGCAGTATATTCCGCACGTTGACAAGGGTGCGCAGGAGGCGCTTCAGCGCGGGGTTATCTCGGGGCATCCGGTGGTGGATGTCGCCGTCGAACTGTTTTTCGGGTCGTACCACAATGTTGATTCCTCGGAAATGGCCTTCAAGATTGCCGCGTCGCTGGCGATACAGAAGGCGGTTAAGAGCGCGCGCCCGTGCCTGCTTGAGCCCATTGTCGAACTGGCGGTGACCATTCCCGAGGAGTTCATGGGGGATATCAACGGCGACCTGAACTCCCGGCGCGGGCGCATCCTGGGCATGGAGCCGGCCGGCGCCGGCCGCCAGCGCATTCGCGCGCTGGCGCCGGAGTCCGAGGTGCTTCGCTACTCCACGGATCTGCGCAGCATTACCCACGGGCGCGGCAGCTTTGAGGTCCAGCACTCGGGCTACGACGAAGTGCCGGAGAGCATCGCGCGCGGGATTATTGAGGCGTATGAGGCTGCCCGGGCGGAAGGGAACTGATCGGAATTTCGCTCAACCCGGCGGGACCCGCGATTTATCGCGGGTCTCGTTTTTTTTTTAGGCTTTAGGCTTTAGGCTTTGGGCTTTGGGCTTTGGGCTTTGGGCTTTGTGGGTAGCAGGGACGGCAGGGACGGCAGGGACGGCTGGGACTGCTGGGACTGCTGGGACTGCTGGGACTGCTGGGACTGCTGGGGGCTTTGGGGTTATGGCTGTCGTGAGTGTTTTGGATTTCGGGTTGGGGGATGGGTGGAGTTTGTGTGTTCGGATTGAGAAAATGTGTGGGTTTGAAAATAATTGTTTTTATTGAGTTTGATGCGCCCTGCGCCGGTTTTGCCCATGACGCAAGCTGGGGAGTGTGTAATAGTGTGGGGCGGCGGGGGCGTGCTGTCAAATAAATATCCGACCCCTCAACAACGCGGGTGTGCGCGCGGTAGCGGGTCTATTGACAAGGGTTTCGAATCGCCATAGAATTTAGTCAGAGTATGTTTGTGATCTATGGTTGCGCGAAACGCTTTCATCTTGCAGAGGGGATGGAAGGGAAGCGGGGGATTCGATGCGGGGCGCAGGATTCAGACTTCCAACCGGCCGGCAAGGTGGCATTAACTATAGGAGGTAATGTATGAGCCAAATCTATCGAGGTGGTGTAGGAAAGTACTCGCAATTGGAGGCGGTCCGGAAGACATAAGGATGCCTTGGACCGCTTTCTATGAAAGGGGTTCATCCAATGAGAAAAGTTGGGTTGTGTTTGAGTGTGCTGGCGGTGGCGCTGTTTGCTTCGCAGGCATTCGCGTTTACCACCGACGGCAATTGGTCGGATTGGTTCACGTACCACGGGAATCCGAGCCTCAATGACTGGCAGCAGGGCAACTACACGCTGACCAATCTGAATATCCGGCGGCTGGCCGATGAGGAGGGTCCCACGCCGGGGGGTGGCGGGCAGCCGTTCGATATCGAGGAAATTTTCTATTTCTGGGATGACTTCGATCCGGAAGACGGCGCGAGCGGCGGCATTATTCGGGTTGGGCTCGTGACGGGCTTCAACTCGGCGGGGGTGAATGTTTCTGGAACGTGGTACTACGCGGGGGACATGTTCTTTGATTTCGGGAACACGGGCGGGTATGACGCCGCGGTCGGCGTGGGAACGGAGAACACGGTGCAGAATAATGGCGGCGCGCGCTTCGGGAATGCGTGGGGCAACTCCGGCGTCCCGAATTGGACGCTTCAGGGGGTTGTCGTTCCCGCCTATTCGGATTCGAATCCGTACCGTGTGGACGAGAACGCGCCGGGAGCGATTCCGTTTCCGGGCGCCGCGACGGTCGCCTGGGGGGGCATGGGGGTCCACAATTTCCTGGAAATCGCCCTGACCGTGGATGGCGGTATCGAGGGGATTATCACCGACGAGGACAATGGCGGTCTGGGCCTTCACTGGACGATGCTGTGCGGGAACGACGTGATCGACGTGCGCGACGATACGCCGCTGGTCCCGGTTCCCGAGCCCTCCACGGCTATCGTGCTGGGCATGGGCGTGCTGGGTGCGCTGCTCAGGGCCCGCCGTCCGGATTGCTGAGACAGCGGCTGACTGGCCAGTGCATTGTCTGGGAATAGAAAGGGCGGCGCCCGATCGGACGCCGCCTTTTTTAGGCTTTAGGCTGTGGGGTTGGGAGGGACTACAGGGACTACAGGGACTACAGGGACTACAGGGACTACAGGGACTACAGAGACGGGGGGGACGGAGGGGATGGAGGGGACGGGGGGGACGGAGGGGACGGAGGGGACGGAGGGGACGGGGGGGATGGAGGGGACGGAAGGGACGGAAGGGACGGAGGGGACGGAGGGGACGGCGGGGACCGGTGGGGACGGCGGGGAAGGCTCTTCGGGGGACTCAGGGGCTGGAAGAGGGCGGGGCGTGTAGTGGGTTGGTGTCAGACGAAGCTGCGGGCGAGGGTCTCGAAGAGCAGGTGCCAGCCGTCCGCAAGGACGAACATGATGATCTTGAAAGGGAGGGACACGAAGATGGGGGGGAGCATCATCATGCCCATGGCCATGAGGGTGCTGGCGACGACCATGTCGATGATGAGGAAGGGGATGTAGATAATGAAGCCGATCATGAACGCGGTGGTGAGTTCGCTGAGTATGAACGCGGGGACGAGGACGTGGGTGGGGACTTCGTCGCGGGTGGCGGGGCGGGGCAGTTCGGCGATGCGCTGAAAGAGGGCGATGTCCTTGGGCCGCGTCTGGCGGAACATGAACTCGCGGAGGGGCTGGATGGCGGCTTCCATGGCTTCCGCGCCTTCGAGGGTTCCGGCGAGGTAGGGTTGGAGCGCGTTTGTGTTGACCTGCTGGTAGGTGGGGGTCATGATGAAGAAGGTGAGGATGAGGGCGAGGCCCACGAGCACCTGGTTGGGCGGGGTCTGCTGGGTGGCCATGGCCTGCCGGAGGAAACCCAGCACGACGATGATCCGCGTGAAGGAGGTCGTCATGACGAGGATGGCGGGGGCCAGGGAGATAACCGTGATCAGCAGGACCACGGCGAGGGAGGTTTCGGCATTCTCGCGGCTGGTCAGGTTGCGCGCGGCGCCCGCGATGTCGATTCCCGAATCCGTGGCGGGGGTGACCTGGGCGGCGGCGGGAACGGCGAGCAGGAAGCATACCAGCGCCAGGCCGGCGAGCGCGGCGCGGACGGGTCGGCTACTCGCGGGCACGGGCGCTGTCCTGGAAGTATTTCTTGAGGCGTTGCAGGTCGCCCTTGAGCGAGTCAATATCCTGATCAACCGCGGGCGCGGCGGGCATGGAATCCTGGACGGATCGCAACTGATCGAGGAAGGAGGCCCCGCTTTCCGGCGCTTCGGCGCGCGCCGCGGCGAGGTCCGGCTCCACGTCGAAATCCGCCGCGTCGAATTGCTGGAGGAGGTTGACGGTGTGCTGCGTGACGCCGATGACGAGCACCTGATCGTTTGTGCGCACGAAATGCAGCGAGGCCTGCGGGGAAAGCGCGACGCGGCCGATGACCTGGGCCAGTTTCTGTCCGGCAACGATGGGCGTACGCCGCCCGAGGCGTCGGGTCAGGTAGACGAGCAGGAAGAATATGCCCAGGACGGCGCACAGCGCGAAGAGCGCGTTCATCAGCGCCGAGACGGGGGAAAAGCCGGCTTCCCCGGGCGCCGGGGCCTCGGGCGGGTCCGGGGCGGCGGCGGCGGGATCTTCGCGCATGAATGCGCCGACCGCGTCGAGCAGGGGGTCGCCGGTTGGGGATTGATCGCCGGCTTGATCGGGGTTGGCGCTGTGCTGGCCGTCGCCGCCGCCGCTCTCCACGCCCGACAGCTGGGGCAGATTCACCTTTGGCGGGGCGGTCTGCCCGAACTCGTCGAGCGCCGGAGCTCCCGCCGCGAACGCGAGCGCCGCCATGTATGCCGCCACGATCATGGCCATCGCCCTACGCATAGCCGCCATCCCGCTCCGCGAGGCCGACGATTTCGGCGATGCGCACATGAAGCGAATCTACGAGTACGACCACCTCGCCCTTGCCAAAGGGAACATCGTTGATATAGATGTCGGCCAATTCGCCCGCGATTTTGTCGAGGGTCAGGATCGAGCCTTTTTGCAGTTCGAGCACATCGCGCACCGTGACCGCGCACTGGCCAAGGTCGGCGGAGATGTCGAGCGTCACCTCGCCGAGGTCGCCAATTTCCAGATGCTCCTGCGCGGGGGAACCCTGGGTCAGTTCCTCGTCGAAAGCGTGATCCGACGTGTCTCGTTCTTCGTTTGGCATCGCCGTCCTATCCGAGGTCCATAATGGCGAATTTGAGGTACATGGCCTTCAAGACGCTCAGTTGCGCGTTTGGCGCCATGCGCTTGAGCAAAATGTTTGATCGCTGCCGGATCTGTTCGAGGATGCTGTTTTGCACGAGCGGGTCGTTCAATTCTCCCCGTGTCCGGCCCTGATGGGCGCTGAGGATTTCAGCGGCGAAGTATTCCTTTCTCCCGGGCTCGCTGATCAGCGCCGCGGTCTGGCCGTCGGCGCAGGAGAGCGCCACCTGAAGAATCAGCAGCGGAGCGACAAGATCCGGGTCTTCGGTGAGGACGGAGACGTTCATATCGTCGAAGACGACCGTGCCCATCGATGGTGGAAAGGGAGGTATATCGTCGGCGCTGCCGGTTTCGGCGGGGGCGGGTGGCGAGAGGCGCGGCTTCAGGAGCGCCATGTAGGCCGCCACGCCGATCACCGCGGGGACGAGCACCGCGACGGCCAGAAGGATGAGGTTTTTGATGAGCGGCGAGGACTTCTTCTCGGCCTCGTTTTCGGGTGTCTGGTCTTCGGCCATGGGGGATTACCTCAACTCATCCAGTTCGGCGGGGGAGAGCGGTAAATCGGTCCGCTGCCCTTCCGTGTCCAGCCCTTGTAATAGCGTATTCAAGCGGGCCTTGTCCAGCAGCCCGCGAACGTAGATCTCGACCCGCCGGTTGGCCGCGCGGCCCTCCTCGGTGGCATTGGTGGCCATGGGCTGGGTTGCGCCCATTGCGTGAATCTCAAACTGGTTGACCGGAAGCCCCCCGGAGATGACCATCTGTTCGGTCACACTGTGGGCGCGCTCGTAGCTCAGGTCGTAGTTGTCCCGGAATCGGGCGGTGGAGGCCAGCGGGGTGGTGTCCGTGTGGCCCTGCACCTCGAAAAAGCTCTCGGGCAATTCGGCGAGCACGGCGGCGATATCGCGGATCACGGGAATGGCCGCCGGCCGGAGGGCCGCTTCGCCCGGCTCGAAAAGCAGGCTTGCGGGCAGGTTTATCTTGATGCCGCCGAGGGCGTCAAAGTCGACGCGCACCTTGCGTTCCAGTCCGCGCACCTGCAATTGCCGGCGCAGTTTGCGGGCGGCCTGCTGCGCCTCTTCGTTCTGGCGCCGCGGCGGCTTGGGCAACGGGGCCACGAAGTGGGACGAGCGCGGGAAGGGGCGGAATCCTCCTTCGAGCGACATGAGGGCTTCCTTGAACTTGTCCTCGCTGATGGTCGAAAAGGACAGCAGGAGTACGAAGAAGGTGAGGAGGAGGCTCATCATATCCGCGAAGGTGGCCATCCATGCCGGGGCGCCGGGCGGTGGGCATTTACATTTCTTCCTGGCCATATCACCGGCCGCCGCGGCCGCCAACCACGATTCGCTCGCGGATAGCCGGCGATACAAAAGCCTTGAGCTTCTGTTCGACCACACGGGGATTGTCCCCGGACTGAATGCTCAGGATGCCCTCGATTACGACCTCTTTCTGGAGCAGTTCGGTGGCGGTGCGCACTTTCAATTTCCCGACGCACGGCAGGAAGACGAGATTGGCAAGCACGGCGCCGTAGAGGGTGGTGAGCAGGGCGACGGCCATGGCGGGGCCGATCTGGGAGGGGTCGGCCATGTTGGCGAGCATCTGCACGAGGCCGATGAGGGTGCCGATCATGCCGAAGGCGGGCGCGAAGGCGCCGGCGGACTCTAGAATGGACGATCCCATATTGTGGCGGTCTTCCATGAAGGCGATTTCGGTTGTGAGGATGTCCTTGATGAGCTCGGGGGCGGTGCCGTCGATGGCGAGCTGGACGCTCTTGCCCAGGAATTCGTCGCCGGCGTCGGAGACGTGGCTTTCGAGGGCGAGGATGCCTTCGCGGCGCGCAATGGTGGCGAACTCCACCATTTTCTTGATGAGCTCCTCGGTCTGAAGGTCGCGGCTGAAAAAGGCGTTCTTCAGGACGCCCACAACGCCGACGACCTGGGACATCGGAAAGTTCACAAGCACCGCCGCGGTCGTTCCTCCGAGCACCACAACGAAGGAGGGAATATTGATGAAGATGCCGAGCGGCCCCCCGAGCACAATGGTAATCAGGATCAGGAGAAAGCCAGCCACCAAACCGATGAGTGTTGCGAGGTCCATACCCTGTGCCTTGTGATCGGCGAATGCATGCCGCGCCGATGTTGGGGTTCCCGTTCCGTGCCGTATTCTAACACCCGGCCCATGAGGGCGTCCATCAGCGGCGGCGCGGCCCGCCACCGCGCCGTGCGGGCGTCGGTGGCGGGGCGTTCATGCGCGGCTAGCGGACGAGGTTCACGGCTTCCTGAAGGAGCGTGTCGGCCGCGGTGATGGTTCGGGAGTTGGCCTGGAAGGCCCGTTGCGTAATGATCAGTTCGCTGAATTCGGTGCCCAGATCGACGTTGGAACTTTCGAGCACGCCGCCATTCACGGAGCCGCGCCCGCCGGTGCCCGGCGTTCCAATCTGCGCCAGGCCGGAGGCCGGCGATTGGCGAAAGGCGTTGTTTCCTTCGCGGGTCAGCCCCCCAACGTTCGCGAAGGCCGCCAGCGCCACCTGGGCGATAACGCGGGTCCGGTCATTGGTGAAGACGCCGATTATCTGCCCGTTTGCGCCAATGCTGAAGCTCTGGAGCACGCCGAGGGGAAAGCCGTCCTGGCTGTTGAGCGTGATATTGCTCGGGGGCTGGGCGGCGGGATCCGCGGCGGGGTCCACGGGCGGGGTGAGCTGGGTTATGGTGGAAAAGTCGAGCGTTATCGCGAGGGGATCGACGGGCATGGTTGGTTCGCTGCCCAGGTCGGCGGCGGTTATGCTGATGGCGCCGGTTTCGCTCCCGGCCTGGACCGTGCCGTCGGTGTCAAAGGTCAGCGTGCCGGATCCGACGGTCGCTGGTCCACCGCCGTTGTCGAAGGTGGCTTCCCAGGTCCACTCGTTGGGGTTGGGGGTCTTGGTGAAGGTCAGTTCGACGTTGCGGGCTGTTCCGAGGGAGTCGAAGACCTCGATATTCCGGACGACGAACTCGCCGTCGCGCGTGCGCGCGTTCAGGTTGCCGACGATCTCGGCTTCGGTGGTGGCGCTTGCGAAACCCGCCTGTCCGAGGGGGATCGTAATGTCGCCGGGAATGGTGTTGACGGCATCGATTACGCCGGCTGGCGAGGCGGTATAGCCCTGGACGCGCAGGCCGGTCGCGGGGTCGATCAGGGTCCCCACGGAATTGATGGTAAAGGAGCCGTCGCGCGTGTAGACGCTGGTGAGTCCATCGCTGAGGATAAAGAAGCCGTTGCCCTGTATCGCCAGATCGGAGTTGATGCCGGTGGTGACGAGCGAGCCCTGGCCGTGGTTTACATCGATGCTGGCGACCTGTACGCCGAGGCCCACCTGGCGCGGGTTGGTTCCGCCGAACTGCCCCGCGGGCGCGGAGGGGCCGCTGAGCGTCTGACTGAAAAGGTCCTGAAACAGGATGCGGGAGCTGCGATAGCCGGTGGTGTTCACGTTTGCGATGTTGTTCGCGACAATATCGAGTTTGGTCTGCTGGGCCTTCAGCCCGGTGACCGCGGTGAAAAGTGCTCTACCCATGGTTGAACTCCTGAAAGCCGCGCCCTGGGGCCGGCCGAATACGGACACCGGGGTGTCCTGGTGGTGGAAGAATAACGGGCCACGAGGGCCATTGAGCGGGATTGTCTATTCGGACGCCGTTTCGTTGCCTTCGCCCGCGGTTTCGGGCGCCGCGCGAGACACGGACATGACACCGCTCATTGGCAGGATCTGGCCGTCGACGTTGAGCATGACGATACTCCCATCAAGGTAGACCGAATTGACCGTGCCGGTAATCGGCTGCCCGCCGGAGTTCAGACCCTCGACGTACGTTCCCAGCATGCCCTGCGCCGAGATGAAGTTCAGCTGGTCAATGTTTCCGGCCAGGGCCTCGAAGCGCCCGTTCAGCTTTTCCATCTGCTCCAGCGAAGAGAACTGCGCCAATTGCGCGATCATCTCGCCATTGTCGACGGGATCGAGCGGGTCCTGGTTTTGCAATTCCAGCACGAGCAACCGCAGGAAGGCGTCGCGCCCGAGTTCGTTGGACGGAAGGGCGGGGGCCGGCGCCGCCGGTGATGTGGACGCGGCCTGCTTTGTGTGCGGGTGCTGCCGCGCAAGGGATGCGACCTTGGCGCGGTAGCTGGACGTGATCGCCGCCGCCGCGTCCTGGCGCTGCTTGTGGGTCACGTTCAGGTTGCCCAGGGCATTGGCGCGGAATGAGATCAATGCGTTCATCAGAAGACCTCCATGGTCAGGCTAGAATATTGAGCGCGGTCGCCCCGGGAGCGGGGCCGGCGTCGCGCGTTTCGGCCCGGGGCCTGGCCTCGGGCGCCGGGGGCTCTTCCTGGGAGCCCGGTGCGTATCGCGGCGCGCTTTCCTGGCGGTAGGGCGATTCCCGGCCGCCCGCGCCGGCGTCCACGGTGACGTTGTTCAGGTTCAGGCCCTGCTTTTGAAAGGCCTGCCGGAGATCGGCCATCTGGCTGTCCAGCGCATCGCGGACCGTCGCGCTGGCCGCGATCATGCGCACGCGGAGGGTGTCTCCCGCGCCGTGGATCTCAATGCGCAGCTCGCCCAGGTGCTCGGGCACGATCCGAAGCCGCATGCTTCGCGCGCCCTCCTGCTGCATCAAGTGCACCTGCTGGACAAGCTCTCCGGGCAGGTTGGCCAGCGGGATTCGGGGCGGGGTGGCTGTGTCGGTCCTTACGCCGGCGATATCCATGGCTCCGGCGCGCGGCGTGGGGGCCGGGAGCGGGGCCTCTTCGGCGGGCGCCGTCGCGCCGCTTTCTCGGGGCATATCCAGCGCGCTTTCCGCCTCCAGGGATAGTGGGGCGGCATCCCTGGGGGCCATTTCGCGGAGCACGCTTTCGGCCAGCAGGGCGTTGAGCGTTTTCGGCAGGGGCGGCGGCGCGTCATCGGGCGCCGGATCGGCTTCAATTTCCACATCCGCCGCGAGGGCCGGGCCGGGCGACTTTTCGGCTGATGTTGCCGCGGCGTGGCCCGGAGGTGCGGATGTATTTGAAGGGGCCTCGGCTTGAAGCAGGGGCGCGGTGCTGACTGTGTCGGGGCTTTCGAGGGCGGGCTGCGTCACGGGCGCGTCCGTAGCCCTTGCGGGCGCGGCTGCCTCGGCGGTGGTGTCGGCGGGGGCCGTTTCGGCACCTTCCGGCAACGGTGTATTGACGTTCGTGAGCGCCTCACCGGACTCAGCGTTCTCGGAATCTGTGGGATCACGCAGGGCATCCGGCGTTTCCGCGGAATCGGGCGTCTCGTTCGTGTCCGCTGTGCTGGTCGCGGCCTCGGACGCGGCGTCGGAATCTTGTGCGGCTCCAGTGCGCCCGGCGTCGTGGGAAGGGGCGGGAGTACGGGCCTCCGGCGATGGCGCGGAATCGTCCCGGGGGGCGTCCGGCGCCTGGCCGGGTGCGCGGAGGTCGGGTCCGGTATTGAGCCTGGTCAGGAGCTCGAAGAATCCACCCGCTCCGGGCGCGTAGGCGTAGGCGCCGGGGCGTTTGACGGCCTCCAGGGCTTCATCGCGTCGCATATCGGTGGATACGTTCATTTTGGGGTTTCCTTTTGAGCGGGCGGTTGACACAGCGGGCGCAGCGCAGGCTTTGGTCGCGACCCGTTTTTTTTGAACCGCGAATTAACGCGAATGGACACGAATGGAAGAATTGTCGTTCTGCGCTGGGATTCCGACGCTGTATTCACGGCATCAACGGGCCGTTCGAAATTGCCGTTCACGCTGTCTCAGGCTGGAAGCCTAAGCCACGTTGGCGGGCGTTGAACGTTTGGGGTGGAAGGGCTGGTGGCCGGTTGTACTGGCGGAGTTGGGTTGTTTCACGGCGGGCACACGAATCCGCCTGTGGCGGAATCGCGTGTCACGGGTTTCGTTTCAGCCGCGGATTGCCGGTTGTACTGTTGGACTGGGGTTGTTTCACGGCGGGCACACGAATCGGCGGCGCGGAATCGCGTGGCACGGTGTGTGGTTGCCGGGGTGCGGGCGGCGTGCGGCGGCTAGGGGCGGTCGCGCATTTCCTTGAGGACGCGGGCGGCGGTCTCTGTGGCCATGGCGTCGAGGATGTTGCCCCGGGTCTTGTCCTTGACGTTCAGGAGGATTTCGGCGGCTTCGTTTGTGGGCATGGTTTCGAGCGTTCGGGCGGCGTTTTCGGCGTCCATGCCCTCGATGGTGATCGCGATTGTTTTCAATTGCGCCTGCCGGTTTTCGGACGCGGCGTCGTAGGATTGGTTTATGCTGTCGTGCAGCGCCTGTAACTCGGCGCGCATCCGATCGAGGTCGCTTTCCCGCTGTACCAGTTGCTTCTCGCGTTCATCGAGCGCGATACGCCGCGCGTCGAGGTCTTTCTCGCGCTGGTTGAGCTGCCTGGCGAGGGTGTTCAGGGCCGGGCCGGCCGCTTCCTGGGCCTCGCCGCGCTCGGCCTGGGCCCGGGCGTAGCCTTCGCGGTCGGTTATCGCGAGAACGGCGTCCTGAATGGTATACCCGCTCCGCATGAGGACGGCCGCGACGGTGGCGGCAAAGGAAATGACGCCGACGCATGCGAATAGGATTAGTTTGGCCATTTCGATACACTTCCCGGTTCGGTCTCGGGCTCCGGTTCGGCGTTGCGCGCGGCATAGAGGGTTGCGGTTTCGTCGAGAATCTTCTGTTCCATATGCCGGCGGTGCGCCCGGTATGCGGCGTGGCGCCGGACGTGCAGTTTCTCCGCGACGCGCCTTGACCGTGTCGCGGCTTCGAGTTTACCCAACTCCTCCGTCTCGCGTTGGCGCAGGTCCCGTATTTCGGCGTCCTTCCGATCTCGGAGGTGGGCCACGTGCCGCTCGTATTGATAATAGCCCCGGACCTCATCGGCATCAAATTGCGCGCGCATGGTTGCGCCGGCTTCGTTGAGGGCCGACTGGCGGGCCACTTCCAGCCCGGTGCGTTCGCGGAGGGCCTGCTGTATTGCGCCGCGTATCGCCGCGACGGCCTGCGCCTGGCGGTTCTCCGCCTGCGAGCGTATTCGCAGGATAACCTTGTATCGGTCCGGATCGCGCATTTGTCAGCGGTTCCTTACCAGTTGTGACAGGCCGTGTACCGTCTCGGCGAAGGTGGTTGTTTCCTTGAGGCCCTGGCGGAGGAATCGGTTGAACTCCGGCATGGACTGGATGGCGGTGTCCACTTCGCGGCTGCTGCCCGGCACGTAGGCGCCGATATTGATCAAATCCTCGTTGTCGCGGTAGGCCGCCAGCAGTTCGCGCAGGCGCGCGGCCCAGCGCTGATGGTTGTCGTCACAGACTTCGCTCACCACGCGGCTAACACTGCCGAGCACATCGATGGGGGGGTAGTGGCCCCGTCCCGCAAGATCGCGGGAGAGGGCGATGTGCCCGTCGAGGATGGAGCGCACCGTGTCGCCGACCGGATCGTTCAAGTCATCGGCTTCAACCAGCACGGCGTAGAAGCCGGTGATGCTGCCGGTTTCGGCGTTGCCCGCGCGTTCTAGCAGGCGGGGGAGCATGGCGTAGACCGAAGGGGGATAGCCGCGGGTGGTGGGCGGCTCGCCGATCGCGAGCCCGACCTCGCGCTGCGCCATGGCCACGCGGGTGACGGAGTCCATAATGAGCATGACATTGGCCCCCTGATCGCGAAACCATTCGGCGATGGCCGTTGCGATGAGGGCTCCGTTGAGGCGCAGCAGGGCGGGTTCGTCGGAGGTGGCGACGACGACGACGGAACGGCGCAGGCCCTCGATGCCGAGGTCGCCCTCGATGAATTCGCGCACCTCGCGCCCGCGTTCGCCGACGAGCGCGATAACGTTCAGGTCGGCGTTGGTATTCCGTGCGATCATGCCGATGAGCTTGCTCTTGCCGACGCCGCTTCCGGAGAGGATGCCGACGCGCTGGCCCCGCCCGCAGGTGAGGCAGCCGTCGATGGCGCGGACGCCGGTGGCGATCGGGCTGAGTATGCGCTGGCGCGAGAGCGGCGCGGGCGGATCGCGGTGCAGCGGGGCCTTCGCTTCGTGGTTGAGGGGGCCCTGGCCATCGATGGGGGACCCGTTGCTCCCGATCACGCGCCCGATCAGCCCGTGGCCCACGGGGGTGGTATGGGGGGCGTGGGTCGGCCGAACGCGGCATCCCGGGCCGATGCCGCGCATCGTGCCCAGGGGCATGAGGAGGATCCGGTCCTTCCGGAATCCGACGACCTCGACGGGCACGGGGGGCGCGCCGTTTTCGGGCTCGACGAAACAGTGATCGCCGATTTGCATCGATGGTCCGGAGGCTTCAATGGCGAGTCCCACGACATCGGTGATGCGGCCCGAGGTCACCAGTGGCTCGCAGCCTTCGGCGCGCTGGCGGTAGGGGCTGAGGTCGATCATGGCCCGGTCACTCCGTAAGGGCATCCAGCACCTGGGCGAGCAGCGTTTCGAGGCGCGCGTCCACCTCCATCTCCTCCGAGCGCGCGATACAGCCGCCGGGCTCGACGGCGTCGCTGGCCACCACGTGCAGGTTCTCGACGCCGGACACGCTCTCGAGCAGGGTAATCTCGTGCATCCGGATGGCGTCGAAATCCTCGGGGTTGACGAGGAGGGTAACGGTGTATTGCCCCGCCAGGCGGCTCAGGGCGCGCCGCGCGGTCTGCTGGACGAGACTTGGGTCGGTGCGGATCTCGCGATCGAGCACGCGCCGGACGAGGAGCTTGACCAGGTCGACGACCTGCGGCTCCAGGGTGCTCAGAAAGTCCTCGTGGGCTTCGCGGAGGGACTCGGCGGCGGCTTCCAGGGCCTCGGCGCTTTTGGCGATCGACGCGAGAAATCGTTCGCGTCCAGCCTCCGTACCGCGCGCCAGGCCCTCCTGGTACGCCTGCTTCACTTTTTCCTCGGCGTCGAAGCGGGCTGCCTCCATGATTTCCTGGCGGATCTGTTCCGGGTCGAAGGGCAATTCGACGGCGGTGTCCGGCTCTTCGGGGGGCGCGGGATCGGGGGCCTCGGGGAATTCCTCGAGGGATTCCCGCCCATAGGGCGTCACGCCGCCCGTTTCCGATCGTATGAATTTGAGCACGCGTGCCAAAACGTCAACCTTTCCGCGCGGTTTCGTGGCCGGCGCGCTAGACGAGGATCTCGTCGGCGTCGCCACCGCCGCGGCCCGAAATGACTACGTCGCCCGATTCTTCCAGGCGGCGGATGACGGCCACGATCTTCTGCTGCGCCTCTTCGACATTGCGCATGCGCACCGGGCCCATGAACTCGATTTCTTCCTTGATCATTTCGCGCGCGCGCTCGGACATGTTGCGGTAGACCTTGTTCGCCACTTCCTCGGTGGAAGCCTTGAGCGCGAGCGCGAGGTCCTTGCTTTCCACTTCGCGCAAGGTCTTCTGGATGCCGGCGTCGTCCACGTAAATGATATCGTCGAAAGTGAACATGAGCCGCGCGATTTCGTCGGCCAGTTCCGGGTCGCGCTCCTCGAGGTCCGCCATGATGGTTTTCTCGGTGGCGCGCTCGATCATATTGAGGATTTCGGCGACATCCTTCACGCCGCCGGCGAAGGTAAAGCCCTGGCTGAAGACGGCGGCCATCTTCCGCTCCAGGACGCGCTCCACCTCGCGCACGATCTCGGGCGCGGTGCGGTCCATCGTCGCGATCCGGATGATGACATCGGACTGGACATCGGGCGGCAGGGCCGAGAGGATAATGGAGGAGGTCGCGGGATTCATGTGCGCGAGAATCAATGAAATCGTCTGCGGGTGCTCGTCCTGGATGAAGCTGCAAATCTGCGAGGGGTCCGCCCGTTTCAGAAATTGAAAGGGGACCTCCTGCAGGCTGCTCTGGAGGCGGTTGAGCACTTCGAACGCGCGTTCGCTGCCGAAGGACTTCTCCAGCAGGCTCTTGGCGAACTCGATGCCGCCCTGGGCCACGTAGCGCTTGGCCACCGCCATTTCGTAGAACTCGTCGAGCACGGCGGACTTGCTGTTGGCGTCGACCGTGCCGAGGCTGGAGAGATCGAGGGTGAGCTGGTCGATCTCGTCGTCCGAAAAGCAATTCAGCACCCGGCTGGCGTTGTCGGGGCCGAGGCAGGCGAGCAGCACAGCCGCCTTCCGGCGCCCGTCCATGGCGGCGGGTTCTTTTTTGGGTGGCTGGGCCGTTGTTCTACTCCTCGTCTTCTTCCATCATCCAGCTGCGCAGCAGCGCGGCCACGGCCTCGGGATCTTCCATCGAAAGGCGGGCGATATCGGCCGCGACTTCCTGGCGCCGCATGTCTTCGAGCGTGGCTTCCGGAATTTCCTTGACGGGCTGCTCCATTCTTTCGTCGGACGGGTAAATGATCGATTTGTTCAGCGCCCAGCGCACGAGGAAGAGGCCGGCGAAGATGGCGGCCAGCAGCAGCGCGGCATTTATCCAGCGCTGGCGATCGGCGCGCATCTCCGAGGCTTCCCGGTGCTGCAATGCGGCCGCGACGGCGGTCACGCCCGCCGATACGTAGGGGTGATCCGTGATCTGCACGTCCGCTTCGGCGTTTTCCGAGGCGACGGCGCTCTGGGCGATACTCAGGCAGGCGAGGCGCGTTTTTTCGTCCAGCCCGGTGTACTGGCTGGTTTCGTTTCCGGCTTCGTCGGTGACGGTCTCGCTTTCGCCCTGCACCACGAGCGCTACCTTATATCGTACCACATTGCCGGGGTCGGTCCGGACCGTCCGGGTTGTCCGGCTGGGCTCGTGATTCACCAGCGTTTCGCGCATTTCGTCGTTCGTCTGCGTGCCGCCCGGGGCGGCGGCGGCTTCCGGGACGTTCTGGAAGGCGCCGGGGGCGCCTTCGGGAAGCCGCTCGGTGGAGGTGATGGTCTGGCGCGTGTCGAGTTCGCTCAGGGGCGTGCCCTCGCTCACCAGGCTCTCCATGGTTTCGATTTCGTCGAAATCGATTTGCGCGCCGACCGTCACGGTCCCATACACGCCCAGGCGGTCAAGCCTTTCCTGGATCTTGCGCTCGATGCGGGACTCCACGGTGTCCTGGTATTCGATCTTGTCGTTCGCAATCGATGCGAAGCGCGAGTCCGCCGGCAGGTGAAGCGCTTTGCCGTCGGTGGTGGCCACGGTGATATTCCCGGGGTTGAGGTTCGCCCCGCCCGCGCGGCTCACCATGCTCACGATGAGCTTGGTTTCGAGGGGGGAGACGGGGCGCTTCACGGAAAGGACCACGGTGGCCTCCGAGGGAATCTGCTCTTCGATGAAGTACTTGTTGTCGGCTTCGCGGATGAAGACGTTGGCGAATTCCACAAAGTCCAGGGAGGAAAGCTGTTTTTCGAGTTCGCCCTGCACCGCCCGCATGTAGTTGACGTTGTTGAACCACTGGTTGGACATGAAGTCCGGGCTGGTGAAAAGTTCTTCGAATCCGGAAGGTATACTGCGTCCCACGGGCAGGTTGTTCTGCTCGAGCAGGAGGAGCATGCGGCCGCGATCTTTCGGGAGCACGTGAATCGAGCGGGAGGTTTCGTCGAGCTTGTAGGGCGTTCGCTGCTCTTCGAGGAGCGCGATGGTTTGCGAAATCTGCTGGGCGCTCAGGTTGTCCGCCAGGGTGATGTAGCGCGTTTCGACGCCGCTGAAGGTGATGTAGAAAATGGGCGCCGCCACGAGGAGGCCCACGCAGACCAGCATCACCTTCGCGTTGAGGGAGAGCTGCCGCCAGGCATCGCTGACCTGCGCGCCGGTCTGGCGCATGAAGTCGATAAAATCCGCGAATCGCATTCGTCTACCCTGTTCCTGTCGTTGCGGGCGCGAACCCGCACACCAAACCGCAGCCGCCCGCCCGGGATCGCATCCCGCGCGGCGACCTGTTGCGCCTGGCGCCGTCCCCCTGGACGACGGATTAGGAACCCACCCGCGCGATACTGGCCCGCACGGCGGATCGCGTGAATGGAGACGATACCGCATGGCGTTGCGCGGCGGCTGTTCCCAAGCAGGCCGCCGGCGGCAATGCGGTAGCGTGATTCAAATGTAACCTCCGCGCAACGGGGCCGGGAATGCTCCCGGGTCCCGAAGTGGGCTTACTGGACCGCCCGGCGTCCCGCCGTGGCGAAAACCCGCATCCGTGCGGCGTGGCGTCCCGTAAACACCAACGGAAGAAGCGGCGGCCGGGTGGGCCGCGCCTCTTCACGAGCATAAACGATTCAAAATGGGGAGCGGCGCGCTAAATCTGCATCCGCATGATTTCCTCGTAGGCCGTCATGACCTTGTTCCGGACGGTCATCATGGTCTGGAAGGAGACATCGGCCTTCTCGACGGCGATCATGGCCTCCGAGACATCCTTGATTTCGCCGGAAACCACCTGTTTGATGGTGGTGTCGGCTTCGTTTTGCAGCTGCCGCACTTCGGTAATGGCGTCGGCGAGAAAGTCCTGGAACGAGCGCGCTTCCGTCCCGGCGGGCTGGGCCTGCGGGGGGCGCGGCGTACGGGCGCTGATTTCCGGCGGTTGAAGGCCGGCGCCCGGTGTTCTCAAGGGATCAATCATGAATTCCAGTACTCTCAGTACCTGGCCTATGCCTCAGACAGGAACATCGAAGTCCCTGTGTTCAATTACTGTTGCAGAATTTCCAGCGCCCGCTGCCTCATCTGGCGCCCGGAAGTGATCACGGCGATGTTGGCTTCGTAGGCCCGCTGCGCCGAGATAAGATTCACCATTTCCACGGCCATGTTGATGTTGGGGTAGGCCACCATCCCGTCTTCGTTGGCGTCGGGGTGCTGGGGATCAAACACCATCCGGAAGGGGGAGGTGTCGCGGATAATCCGCTTTACCCGCACGCCGAGCCGCTCCGGATTGGCGCCCGGGCGGATTTCGTCGCCCCGGAGGATGACGAGTTGCCGCCGGAAGGCGCCGCCCTCGGGGGTTCTTGTCGTTTCGGCGTTGGCGACGTTGTTGGCGATGATATTCATCCGCGCGCGCTGGGCCCGGAGCCCGCTTGCGGCGATGTCGGTGGCGGAGATTTTGTCAATATTCATACCGCCGCTCCTACCGCGCCAGGCTCTGCAACATGGACTTGGTCATTTCAAATTTCTTGCCGAGTAACCGTGCGTAAGTGGTGTACTCACCGGTATTTCGCGACAGTTTCATAATCTGATCGTCGAGGTCGACCTTATTGTAGTCATTCTTTGACAAAATTGCAAGACGTTCGAAATCCAGACGGTGCGTTTCGTGGTCGAGATGGCGGGGTCGGGTCGTGCGGAGGGTGACTCCGCCCCGGCCCTCGACCATGGAACGCAGCGTCCGTTCGAAGTCGAGCTCCGTGGGGGTGTAGTGGGGGGTGTCGACGTTGGCGATGTTGTTGGCGATGAAGCGGTGGTTCTGCTCCCGCACTTTCATGGCCTGAATCAGCAACGTGCTGGTGTCTACCCCGGCGTACGCACCCATGGTTTTCGGTCGCTCCGTTTCGGTTACCTGAGTGTGGAGGAGCAAGTTTCGTGCCAGTGGGGTATACGGGCTGGATGTCGCGAATGCCGGGGGTTCTGGCGCGGGAGGGGGGAGGTGGGGCTTCGGGACCCGGCAAGAATTGCCCCCGTCCGGGCCTAATCTGCCGGGGAGTGCGCTGGATCGTCGGTCCTGGGCATGCGCTCCAGGACGAAGGCGAGCGCGGCCCGGGTGTCCTCGTAGTTGGTGGCGTGGCCGCCGTCGGGGCGATGAATGTGGAGCACGATGGCGCCGATCTTCTGGAGGATGCCGGCGAGGCGCGCGACGCTGTCCGGCGGGACGGCGGTGTCCCGGCCGCCGGTGGTAAGTGCGACGGGCATGGTGAAGGCGAGGGGCCAGTACTCGGCGCTGCGCCGGTGGTATTCGACGGGGATTTCGTGCTTTGCGCCGCCGAAGGACTCCGCGATGGCCTCCTGGAAGTTCTCGTATTCGAGGTGGTTCGCCGTGGCGTTCAGGGCGACGACGCCATCCACGAGATCGGGGTGGAGGGCGGTGAAGGTCAGGGCGGATGAGCCGCCCATCGAGCCGCCGCAGAGCAAGACCCGTTCGATGCCGAACTCCGATTTGAGCAGCGCGATGAGTTGCGCCAGATCCGCTTCCGCCGCCGGGCCCATCCAGGAGGTTTTCGCGCGGTAGTCGGGCGAGACGAAGAATATGCCGGCTTCGGCGGCGGCGTCCCGCGCGGCGCGGCATTCGTCGCGCGGGTGCATTGCGAACTGCATGCGGTCGGCGCCGTGGCCGTGGAGGGCGATGAGGAGGTCGCGGCGATCGCCGGGGCGGTGCGCCTCGGGTGTCAGGAGGATGTAGCGCTGGGTGGACCCATCCCAGGTTGCGGTGAAGGCGCGGTCGACCGGCGCGCGGAAGCCCGGGGCGGTTTCTGCGTGGAGCGTCAGCGGCGCCAGGGCGCAGAGGGCGGCGAGGGCGTGGCGGTGAAGCGAGGGAAGCATTGGGAGGGCCTTTGCGGGGTGGGGTTTATTCGGGGATGCCGGGGAGCGGCAGGATCTCAGCCGCCAGCGCATCGCCTTTCAGGGAGAGCCGCCCGACGGTGACAGGCAGAGAAAAACGCCGGGGCCCCGCGCTGCCGGGATTGAAATAGAGGACCTCGGGCGTTTCGGTGATTTCGGGCTTGTGCGAGTGGCCGAAGATGACGGCGTTGAAGCCGGCGGCGGCGGGGTCCAGCGCGAGATCGGCGAGAATGTGGAGCACGTAGATCAGTTTGCCGCGCCAGCGCACGACGGCATCGTGCGGGAGCGCCGCGCCGAAGGGGCCGTGGTCGGTGTTGCCCCGGACCGCGTGCACCGGGGCGATGGCCGCGAGGCGATCGAGGATGCGCTGGTCGCCGACGTCTCCGGCGTGGATGATGAGGTCCGCGCCCTGGAGCGGTTCGAGGGCTTCCGGGCGGAGGAGGCCGTGGGTGTCGGAGATGACGCCGATAAATGGGGGCATGGCGGCGGTATCCTTACTCAGTGAGGTCGCGTTCGAGGCGTATCATATCGCGGCAGGGGATACCGTTTTCCACGATGGAGCGCAGCACTGGAAGGTCCATGCGCGGGGTCAGTCCGCTTCCAGCCACGCGGGCTCGATGTGCGCGATGGTGATCTTTTCGTTGTAGCGCTGGTCGCCGCGTTCGTAGAGGCAGAGGAGGGTCCCGTCATCGCGCTGGGCGAGGTCGGAATAGGCGCTGGGACCGGATTCCAGGACGCGCGGGTTGCTCCAGGTATTTCCTTCGTCCGCCGAGCGCCGGAGTGCGAGGCCGGAGCGCGATTCGGCGTTCGGGATGTTTGCGAAGACAAACTGGCCGTCCGCCAGGCAAAGGAGGCTGCCCTGGCAGGTGGGGTCCGGCAGGCTTTCGTCGAGCGCGGGCTCGGTCCAAGACTGGCCGCCGTCGTCGCTGGTGGCCGTGGCGCGGTGGCCGGCCTTGTAGGCGCGCATGTTCAGGTAGAGGACGCCGTCCGCACGCTCGGCCACGGTGCACTCGTTCAGGCGCGGAATTCGCTCGGGCACGAGACCGCCCGCGCGCCACGTTTGGCCGTCCGCGGCGCCGAGGAGCACGCCGGAGCGGTAGCGGATGCCTTCGGCGCCGGGCTCCGCGCTGCAATACCATATGGGCGCGACCAACTCGCCGTTGGCCCGCTGGATGCCGTGAACGGGGCCCGTGCCGATGCGCACCCAGGGGAAATCGACGCCGCGGAGCATCTCGGTACGCTCAATCGGGTCCGACCAGCTTGCGCCGTCGTCGGTGCTGCGCGTGTGGAAGAGGCGGCGGTTGTTGCGCGTGAAGAAGAGGTGAATGGTGTCGCCCGCCACGATGGGGCAGGGGTTGCCGATGGTGATCGGCTCGTCTCCGCCCTCCTCGTGGACCAGGAGCATTGGCCCCCACGTTACGCCGCCATCCGCGCTGCGTTTGAGCACCAGGTCGATGTCGCCGGCGTCGGACGGGCTGTTCTTTCGCGCCTCGCAGAAGGCCAGCACGGTTCCCGAGGCGCTGATGGCGAGGGCGGGGATGCGGTAGGTGTGGTAGCCGGCTTCGCCGCCGGTGAAGACGTCGATCTTGACGGGCGCGGCGAGTACGGCGCCGGGAATCAGGCTGGCCGCAAGCAACACGCCCCGTGCTATAGTGAAGGGAAGAATCATACGGTTTGCCTCCTCGCGGGTACGATACGTACTCCGGCGGACATGGTCAAATCGTGTACCGCCGCGATTCTTGCTATGTGCCGGGGCGGGGCCGTACGCTTTAGGGGAGTTTGCGGCGCGGTTCCGGTCCTGAAGCCGCGAAAGGAGACGAGGTGTCGAGACGGTCCGTGCTTGGATTACTGGTGTTGCCCGCCGTGACCATCGTGTTGCTCGGCGTTTGGATCGCCATCGGGTGGTGGTCGGTGGCGGGCGTGGCGGAGCCGTCCTACGAGGTGATCAGCCGCCACGATGGCTATGAAATCCGGCAGTACGGGCCGCAACTGGTGGCGGAGGTCGAGGTAGAGGGCGCGTTCACGGAGGCCACGAATCGCGGTTTCCGGCAATTGGCCGATTACATCTTTGGCAACAATGTCGTGCCGAACGGCGAGGGCGCGGAGTCGTCGGCGGGCATCGCCATGACGGCGCCGGTGATCGAGCGGGAGGCGGTTTCGGAGGAAATCGCGATGACCGCGCCCGTGCTGGAGCGGGACGCTTCGGCGGGCCTGCGTATCATCACGTTTGTGATGCCGGCGTCGTACACCTTGGAGACGCTGCCCAAACCGCGGAATGAGGCGGTGCGCATTGTGGAAGTCCCCGCACGGCGCTGCGCGGTGCATGCCTTTTCGGGATCGGTTGGGGGCGAGAAGGCGGCGGCGCGGAAGGAACGGCTGCTGGCGTTGCTGGAACGGGATGGCCTGGGGCATGTGGGACAACCGATGCTGGCGCAGTTTGATCCGCCGTGGACGCCGCCGTTTATGCGGCGGAATGAGGTTTGGGTGGAGTTGGCGGCGGGGGAATAGGCGGTTGGGGGGCGACGGGTTGGAGATTTGGGGGGAACCGCAAAGAACGCAAGGAGCGCAAAGATTGGCGGGGCGGGGAGAGGAGGAGGGGAAGAGGGGGAGCCACAAAGGGCGCAAAGAACACAGGGCAGCCTTGGGCCGCTACCAAAGAAATGATCACCACGAAGGGCGCGAAGGTCACGAAGGAAAGAGAGACGAAGCTTTGACCGCAGAGAACGCAGAGAGCGCATTTTTAACCACGAATGAACACCAATGCACACGAATGCATCGGGAGCAGCCGCGGGCGGCGATCAGGAGTTGTGACCACGGATTACACGGATGACACGGATAGCAATTCGTTCCGGCCGTTGCGGCGTGCCGGCGGCTGCGTGCGATTTTCGACGTGGCCTGTTTGGATTGTTCAGCATCGGAATTGTAGCGGGGTTGATCGGGTGGCGGGCTGCTTCTTCTCGTTTGGTTCGCGTGTCGCTGCAATCCGTGTCATCGGTGTAATCTGTGGTCAAGACAAGAATTTCGCCCACGAAACTTGCGGAACGGCCCGGAAATTCTCCCTGGGTATTTCGCTTCGTAAGTGATTTTGCAACAATTGGTTATATGGATTTTGAACGAAAGCGCTTGCAGAAAAAACAAGAAGTTGACGGAAAGTAGTACAAAGAATAAAGGCGTGTGACGAAGAGGGGAAGCATGTGGAAACCGCAAACGGCTGCAGGGAACGCGAAGCGTGGTGGCGGCGCGAGGGCTTCTGATTGGGTTAAGGGCGCGGGGCGCGCGGTCGCGCTTTTGCAGACAGCGGCGCGGAATGGTACGGTGGGGTATCTCGCTCGTTGGGTGGGTTGAATATATCGATGTTTTCTGTTGTAATCTTGTCTACACGAGGCGTGAGGCGTTGTGGAGATCAAACAACTGAAGGCGCGAGCACAGGATGGGGCATGAAACTTTCAGCAAGAGGGACTATTTCTACGACGCGCGCAAGCGGCTCACCAAGGCGGAGCGTTTCGATACGGACGGGACGACGCTCCTACACCGCTACAGCTACACCTATGATGCGGGGGACAACCTGGTGACGAAGGCGGTGCTGGACAATGGGACTTCCACGACGACCACCACGGTCTTCGCGTACAACAGCGCCAACGAGCAAACCTCCATGACCGTGGGCGGGACGACCACAACGCAGGCCTACGACGCGTGGGGGCGCCTTACGGGCCGCGCCCAGGGCGGCTACAGCGCCACCTACGCCTTTCCTCCTGCGGCGGACCTTCGGCGCTACGGCGATAAGCTCTACAGCGTGACCAGCGACTTCCCGGGCGAGGGGGATGTCACCTACGAGTACGGGGGCGACCAGAAACGCCGCAGCCGCGTCGCGGGCGCCAGCGAGACGTGGTACAACTGGGACGCGGGCTGGACGGTGCTGTCCGAGGAGGATAACGCGGACGGCTCCAGTGGCGCGCTGAAGCGGACCTACCGCGGGCGGAATGGCGCCCATGTCGACGGAACAAATCCGGCGACGGGCGCGTGGAAGTTCCCCACCCACGACAGCCTCGGCAGCAGCCGGAGCGTCTGGAACGCCGACAAGACCCTCTACGCCAGCTTCGAGCAGACGCCCTACGGGGAGGTGTACGCTTCTTCGGGTTCCACAACCAACGTCACGCGCCGCTACACCGGCCACGACTGGGACGAGACCGCCGAGGCCTACTTCGCGCCCTTCCGCTACTACCAGCCAGCCAGTGCGCGCTGGATGACGCGGGACCCCGCCGGAAACGTGGACGGACCCAACGTCTATGCCTATGTTGGCGGGAACCCGGTCATGGCCGTGGATTCGATGGGGCTTAGCCGAGGCCGTCCACGTAACCCTGAGCAAGAGGAGGAAGTTGAAGAACACCGGCGGACTTATCACCGGGTCAGGAAAGCGTGTAACCTCCGAATAAAGAGCGCCCTGAAGTTAATTCAGACGGTGCTGGATTTGACTGCGGAGACTGTCAAGAGTAAGCGATACCTTACCGGTCGCTCGCGAAATGGAGAGCCGATCGAAGGTGATGAGATTGAGGGGGTCCACTTTGAATGGCAGGAACACATGGTGGTTGCAGGTAAAGAGTTTGAAGTCTTCAACTGGGATTCCGAGATTTCGGGCAGGGCCGGCGGAGTGCTTGGAGCGCATGGAAAGAGCCTTGTTAGAGGCCGTTTCAAGATAAGTATAAACGCTTGTCGAGAGGAGCTTCAGAACACTTCGCTTTCACCAGGGTTTCTTTGGCTAGTTGCCCACGAGGCCGCACATGCTGCACGCGACTTTAGTAGGGTGAAGTATGTCGTTACTGGAATCATGAATCTAGATGTATACGGGCGAGATCCTGGTACGTTCGCTGGGAGTGAGGAGACTGTAGCTGATGAATTTGCAAATTATATAGTCGCAGCTTTGCTTGTCTCGCCATAGCAGTAAATGACAACTCTGGATATAAGTACAACGGAATCAATCATCGCCTTTTCAGAAGGCGCTTACAGTGGCTTACAGGCGAGCGTTTGCTCTTAAGATGTTTTGAGCTGGTCGCCCAACCGGAGGAATACGCTTATGTGGCGGCAATGTAAGCATGGGTCTTTGATCATTGCGGCGAGCTTGTTCTTCGCCGCTTCAGCTTCCGGCTGTTCCCGGGCGAGACATGCTTATTCGTGCGAGAGCGTCAGGTCCAGCAATGCGGCCATGCCCGTTGAGGGTGTTCCGATTACGATAAGCCCTTCATTTACAATGAGGCCTGAAAACCCTTCCAAGGTGAAGCAACAGCTGGAGGACCGGAAGTCGATCCGGGCTCGTGTTGACGATTTATACGTTTCGCTCGAAAATCTGGGCGCGGACGCGTACAAGTTTGAAATTAAGTTGCATTTTGAGAATATTGGAGATATGGCGTATACAGTTCCAGTGAATAAGATACGGCTGGTCATGGCGGGCGCCGATGGCCTTGACGAGCGTGTCCTGTCGCAAGGGGAAAACGCGGAATACTATCCGTACGACATATACATGGTCCGGAATCTGTCGTTTGTGCAAATAAAAGGTAAGACAGCGGACGGGACCGTTGAAGTGGATTCAATACAGTTGGTTCCGCGGGGCGAAGCCTATGTGCATGTTAATATCGATGCCGCGCCGTTTGAGGCCGGTACGCTTGTTCTTCCCCTGAAGCAGGAAACAAGCGGCATGGAGACCATGCTGTTTTTTGATCTTAAGCACATGCTTCAATACAGGGGCACAGTGCCCTAGCGCAGATGCGCAAATCGGTAGAAAGTCCAAGAGCGCCTGGCGCCGCAGGCCGAGGAGCGTCCCCAATGTGGCCGCTGAGAGGACCCATGAGGTGAAGAACGTCTACAAGTCTATAGGCACTCTACTGATGATTTTGTGCTGCGGGAGTTCTAATTTCGCCTGTCTTTCGCAGAAGGTGCGCGTTTACGAAACGTATGACGTATCCGGCGTAAACGAATCGCCGCTGCTTGGTACGGCGCAGACCAAAGTCGACTATATTGTGACCCCGTGGTTTCCAGTTGATTCGAAAGGGCGGGAGCTACTCAAAGGGCGCCAGTCGATACGTGTCGAATACAAGGGGCTGTATATCGAACCAATTCGCGCGACGCGGATATCCGGGTTGACCATCGCACTGAGATTGAAGAATGCGGGGAGTTCCGTTCAATCCATTCCTCTTGAATCCATTTATCTGGAAGTGGCAGATGAAGGCCGGGGCGGTGAGATTCTCCCCTTGGCGTATCTGCAAACAACAAGGCTGGAAGACGAAAACGGTGAACCGGTCGGCCTGCGTCGAGATTTGCCGTATATTAATATACGTCTTTACCATTTGGATGTAAAGAAGGGTGAAAGCGCGGAGCCCAACTCGCCTTTTTCGGAGGGCACAATATCGGTGCTCCCGAAGGAAGAGCTCGACGTTGTACTCGGATATCCGGGCTTCAATTTCAACACCGGGGAACTGCGCCTCGCGGTCCTGGAAAGTGATAGCGAACAAGAGGTAATGCCGAGATTCCAAATTCGGTATGTTGGAGCCTACAGAGCCCGTGGTCATAATATACTTCCCGTTCCCTGAACTCAGGCAGGTACATACGATTGGGAAAGGACCGATACCTTCGCGGCGAGAAAAGTGTAGAAGTTCTTGCAGACCATGTTATTTCGGCCGGATTCGATTATACTGCGTATACATCCGACAGCGTCACATACGGAAATGGACGGGCGACAGAAGGACCTGGTTCGAATTCTTCCAGAGCCAGGTTGCCGAGGAGGTATCCACCATGGAAAAGTCGCGAGCGCATCGTTGCTTAGTCGTTGCCGTGATCCTGCTTGGAGTGATCACGTTGTCAGGATGTGGGCCAATTCGACAGGCCTATTCGTGCAATGGGGTGCAGTCGAGCAATTCCGCAATGCCACTGGAAGTTTCCCCCATCGTGATTGAATTCACGAACCGGTTGCCAAAAGATCCCATGGAAGTAGACCCGCAGTTGCAGCGCCGGAAGTCGATTCAGGCCCGTATTAACGACCTTTCCGTTTCGCCGCTGAACCTGGCCGGGGATGCATATTACTTTGAGGTGCATTTACGTTTCGACAATGTCGGTGAGGCCGTGTACGCGGTGCCGGTCGATGAGATCCGACTCGAGATTCCAATCGATGGAGGCGGCGATGTGCGCGCCGAGGCGCCCGAAGGGGCAAATGAGGAAATCCTTCCCGCTTATCTTTCCGCTATGAGAAAAAGAGTTGAGCCGGCTTTCGAGGCGTTCAAGGGTGAATTTGCCGTAAGTAAAAGCGAAGAAAGTTCTATAACCTTGTTTGCGCATGACGAAACGATTATCAATGTGGATTTTCGCAGTCCACCCTTTGAAACTGGCACGCTGGTGTTTTCACTTCGGAACGAGACCACCCTGGAAAAAACCACCCTATCGTTCGACATCCAGCACTTCCTGACGTATCGAGGCGCGATCTATTGATTCATTCACCATGCCTTGAACGCGATCGCGCGCCCGGTGCGATTTTGGTCGCGGCGCCACCCTGTTCGCGAGAACGGGCTTTACTAAAGTTGCGCGACGCGCAGCGCCCGAGGCGCCCGGGCGTTCTCGTTTTGTTTGGAGGCATGCATGACGCGTTATATCGAACAACATAAACGACTTCTCGCAGTTTTGGCCCTGTTTTACTGTGCGTTTTCCGGCATGAGCTGTATGCCGGACGTGCACGTGTATGAGGTCCCGGATGTATCGGGCGAGGCCGGCGGCGAGGCAATAGCAATAGAACCTACTGTTACGACGGATCCACGTTTTTTTCCGCTCCCAACTGACGGGGCCAGGTGGGCAGATAGTCGCCGCTCGGTTCGGGGCGAATTTCGCGGCCTGAATATAGAGCCGTTAAGCGTATTGTGCATAAAGGACCAAACTGAAATTTTGTTACGGATATTCAATAATGGGGATAGCGAATTCGCCATTCCCTTCGGGTCCATGCAGCTGGACGTTGCGGCCGAGTTGGATGGCGAGGAAGAGAAGGCTTCACGCTCTCCGGAGAGAACAGTACCTGCAGACTGGGCCCAGGTTGTGCGCCGTGGCGAGATGCCTGGAAGAGTTACGGTGTACCACAGGAAACAAACCTTCTATCAGGACGCCGGCGGGGTACCCCAACCTTTCGTGAATGCCAAGTTCACCGTAGAGCCAGAAGACGTAAGGGAACTTCTGGTAGGTTTTGAGGCGGCGGAGTTTCGTAATGGAGCGCTTATCATTACTGCAGTAGAAAAGGGAGGCGGACAAGAAATAACGATGAGATTCGATGTAGAATACATGGGAAGTTACAAACACGCCCGCTACTAACCGCATTTCCAGTGGCATGGCGCAGGCCAACGAAGAGCGGGCGCCTCTGTGAAATCGTGGGAGTACGGACGGACTACGACGGCAGCCACCTGGACTACAGCTACGACAGCCAGGGGCGGGTAACCTCGATGAACGACTACCATGGCAACACCACAAGCTACCTCTACGCGAGCGACGGGAAGCTGAGCACCATCACGGCGCCGGGCTCGAAAACATGGGCCTTTAGTTACGATGGCTACGACCGGCTGACCCGGGTGGACATCCCCAACGGCATGCACACGGAATACGCCTTCGATTCCGAGGGCCGGCGGACCTCCATCACGCATAAGGACGGCTCGACGGTGAAGCAGAGTTTTGATTACGCGTTCACCGATGGGAATGCCATTACAAAGATCACCCACGGCGATGGCTCGTTGTGGGAATACGAGCACGACGCGCGCAAGCGGCTCACCAGGGCGGAGCGTTTCGATACGGACGGGACGACGCTCCTGCACCGCTACAGCTACACCTATGATGCGGGGGACAACCTGGTGACCAAGGCGGTGCTGGACAACGGGACCTCCACGACGACCACCACGGTCTTCGCGTACAACAGCGCCAACGAGCAAACCTCCATGACCGTGGGCGGGACGACCACAACCCAGGCCTACGACGCGTGGGGGCGCCTTACGGGTCGCGCCCAGGGCGGCTATTCGGCCACCTACGCCTTTCCTCCTGCGGCGGACCTTCGGCGCTACGGCGATAAGCTTTACAGCGTGACCAGCGACTTCCCGGGCGAGGGGGACGTCACCTACGAGTACGGGGGCGACCAGAAACGCCGCAGCCGCGTCGCGGGCGCCAGCGAGACGTGGTACAACTACGACATGGGCTGGAACGTGCTGTCCGAGGAGGACGACGCGGACGGGGCCACGGGCGCCCTGACGGCGACGAACGTGCTGCTGACGCCGGGCGCGGAGGTGAGCGCACTTCTCGCGGACATCGCGGGGGCCAGCCCCGCCAGCGGCGCGCCGCGCTACTACGTCACCGACCACCTCGGCAGCACCCGCGGCGCGTACGACGCGTCCGGGGCCGCCGCCGGAACCTACGAATACAGCCCCTACGGCGGGGCCTACGCCGTCGCGGGCGACGCGCTGGAGACGCTCTCCGCCAGCTTCACCGGCAAGCCCTGGGACGCCGACAGCAACCTGTACCACTTCCCCTACCGCACGTACAGCCCGGAACGCGCGCGCTGGATGACCCGCGACCCGCTGGGGATGGTGGATGGGCCGAATGTCTTTACCTATGTAAGAGCAAATCCGGTTATGTTTACAGATTTGCTTGGGAACGTCTCATCTGATCCAGGAGACCTTAATTGGACGAATTGGCTCTCCTATAAGTATAAAACTTCTGAAGGATTAATTCAGCAGAGTAGAGGGTGCTATCTTCAGGGTTCAACCGTAGAGATTCGCCAATATCGATGCTTGATTCAGCAGGAGTATTGGAACGCGGGGTTTTATCAAGAATGTTATGATGAATGCAGAGAATGGTTGGCTCCGGATTCGCTCTTGGGCGATATATTGGAATTTATAAAGGGTTATGGTACACTCGGGTTCTCCACCTTTGTGACCCATTATACATGTAGAGATTTCTGCAGAAACGAGGATGCCCAGTATGAGTATATATATGTGTACTACCAATGCACGGGTATGGATCAGGGTCATAGGCGAAAGAACTGCAAGGCTGGACGAGCGTAATTGGTTTCTTGAGGCAAGGAGATTTAAATCGATGATGCGAACAGCTGGAAGATGGGTTTCGTCCTCAGGGAAAAAATACTTCGTCGGGGCGAGGAAGTGGATTCGCTTAAGAGGTGCAGTATTCATAACAGATGCCATCTTTGCATGCATCTACATTGCTGTCATGGAAGTTCTCTTCATATTTCCAAGCACACTCGTCGTCGCACCCCTAATTCTGGTTCCTATATTTATGGTATGGCTTTTTCTCGGTTGGCCAGTCTATGTCAAGGTGCGATCTATCTTTACTGCGCTGGGCGGCATTTCAAGGAATTCGTCACGAGCGAGCGATGACACTTCGACGAAATAGAGGGATTGGGGATAGGTGCCGAATTTCTGACAACGGGAACCTGACGAAGGTCACCGCCACGGGCCGGGACGACACGCTGCTGGCCTACGACGGGATGAACCGATTGACAAAGGTGTCCTCCCCGGGCATCAATGAGGCGCAGACGACGACCTACGACCTCCTGGGGCGCGTGAGCGCCCGGAGCACGGTGAGCGGCGGGATCATGAGCCATGCCTACGACAAATGGCGCCGGGTGACGGCGATGAATCTCGGCGGGACGACCACAACGCAGGCCTACGACGCGTGGGGGCGCCTTACGGGCCGCGCCCAGGGCGGCTACAGCGCCACCTACGCCTATCCTCCTGCGGCGGACCTTCGGCGCTACGGCGATAAGCTCTACAGCGTGACCAGCGACTTCCCGGGCGAGGGGGACGTCACCTACGAGTACGGGGGCGACCAGAAACGCCGCAGCCGCGTCGCGGGCGCCAGCGAGACGTGGTACAACTACGACATGGGCTGGAACGTGCTGTCCGAGGAGGACGACGCGGACGGGGCCACGGGCGCCCTGACGGCGACGAACGTGCTGCTGACGCCGGGCGCGGAGGTGAGCGCACTTCTCGCGGACATCGCGGGGGCCAGCCCCGCCAGCGGCGCGCCGCGCTACTACGTCACCGACCACCTCGGCAGCACCCGCGGCGCGTACGACGCGTCCGGAGCCGCCGCCGGAACCTACGAATACAGCCCCTACGGCGGGGCCTACGCCGTCGCGGGCGACGCGCTGGAGACCCTCTCCGCCAGCTTCACCGGCAAGCCCTGGGACGCCGACAGCAACCTGTACCACTTCCCCTACCGCATGTACAGCCCCGAACGCGCGCGCTGGATGACCCGCGACCCGCTGGGGATGGTGGATGGGCCGAATGTGTATGCGTATGTGGGCGGAGGTGTGGTAATGATGGTAGACGTGCTCGGATTGTCAGCGCGGGCAGACGAAGCGGAGTGCTATGAAAAACTTCGGAGAGAGTTCCTGAGCGAAGTCGAAGACTATCTTGCGTCCCAAGCCATAGGTTATGTGGTCGGACTCCTCCTTGAGGGCGGCCTCGTTTTCTATTGTGCGTATGCGACATATGTAGCCATTGCCAGTGCTGGAACTCTTTCGGTTGTCGCCGCAGCGTGCTGGGCGGTGTCTTCCTTTGGGCTCTTGGGCTTGAGCGCTGTTCTCGTTAGCCCTCCAACAGGGAGCGTAGATACGGCATTGAGAGAAACCGTAAAGAGTCTGAAACGATGCTTACTTCAAATCGGCGTTGATTCCGATGACTTGGACCTGGGTGGCGGATACTACCGAGACGAACGAGGGCATAGGCGTCGAATACCGACCGTGAGATCGTAACACTCAAGGTCAGGTCGACCTCACTCAAAGAGCCAATGGTTTTGAAAGTGTTGAGTAACGGGATAACTCTACGTGGTCAATAGAGTAACAGAGAGGGTGTGATTCCGTGCAAATTCCCGAAGCAAACTCTTTTTTCACTTTTCCAGTGATCTTTCTATTTGCTGTGGCGAAATATGACATGTACATAATCATCGCTTGTCTGCTCGCCTTGTCTTCTGCATCTGTAATCATCGGTCGTATTGTAAAGCGCTTCCAAAAGGAGATGGCAAGTGCGCAAGCCACAACACACCTCAAGCGCCTTCGTGGGTGGTGTCTTCTTATTCAAGTTGCAGTCTACTCCTTACTCATAAGCACGTGGATCACGGAACAAGAAGGGTGGTTGCTGTTGCATGAGTTCTTGGAAGCGTGGTATTTCATTTCTTTGGCTCTAGGCTCCTTGGCTCTCTGTGCCCTGCTTGGGTTTAGTACTGGCATGGCAGAAATCTATTGGAGAGAAGTTCGGGCCCCGGGTGCGGGGTTGGCACTCTTACGTTCATACGAAGCATATCGACCTTCATCTAACTCCGCGCGGGTATTGCGTGCAATTTTGGTGCCGCCCCCGGTTTGTGTAAAGCGGGTTATGGTGTTGGTGTTATTTTCACTGGTCGCAGTCTTTGCATCGTTGTGGTTGAAGGCGATTTGGGTTACGCAACACGCCACAGTGGCCACAGCATATATGGCGGGCGGCTGGGCGGCGGAGTCTGAACTAGAGAAAGGAGAGGCTCCCAAGGATATGGTTCTGCGTAGACGGCCCGTGGCTAATACTGACCGTGTGCCCGGAGACTTAAGGGTTGAATACTGGGAGAGCAAATTGGGGTACATGCACTACATCGTACAAAAGGGATTTGTCGAAGGATATAACATGTACGTAAAACATGCACGCCAAAGGGGCGAAACATCCGGTCGCGAATAGCTTTGGAGTTCAATGGGTGCAGTTCTGATATTACCGATGAATTACGAGCGCTATGGAGCGGGCCTTCAGCCCTCATAGGTTATTGGACCCCTTTGCCTGGGCCGATGGCCCAGGCTGGTTTGAAACAGGCCTTCGGCCCTGAATATCGTTTCTTCAGCGCCGAAGGCGCCCGATCATATCAGCCTGGGCCGCAGGCCCAGGAAGAATGCCGACGAATTCGGCCAGGGCTGAAAGCCCGTATCATAGTGGGTTTCCGGCGAACTGCAAAAATCGGGACTATTCTTACTTCCTCATAGTCCGGGTGCGGTAATATTAGCATTGCACCCATTTCAATGGGGAACGCAAAGCGTGGTGGTGGCGCGAGGGCTTCTGATTGGATCCAGGGCGGCGGGTTGCGCTTTTGCAGCCAGCGGGGCGGAATGCTAGGGTGGGGGGGGTATCTCGCTCGTCGGGTGGGTTGAATATTTCGTAGGTTGCTGTTGTAATCTTGTTTGTGCAGAGAGTGAGGCGCAATCGATAATCCGAGGAGGCTTGCGAGCGCAATTGCGGTTAGCCGCCGAGCGCTGCGCATCGCGGAGAATGTTGGGAGGCTGTCCATATGCGCTTGATTATCTTCATTTGCAGCGTGTGCGTCCACGCGGTAATTTCGCTCGCCTTATTCTTTGCGGCGCGCGGGGAACTTCACAACAAGTTTGCGGCAGATCTCATTCTCCTGGGCGTGGCGATTTACTTCGGCATTCGTCTGGCGAGGCACGAGGGACGCGATCCCACCCAGTTCAGCATGAATGCCGTCGGCGCATTCGTACCCGCTGTTTTGCTGGTGGTGGGCAACCTCTTCTCGCTGTCGGCCTCTTTTTTCTGGATCTGGCTGCGCGATTCGTTGCCGCCCTTTGCCCCGGTACCCGTGGAGCGGATGTCCGAGAGAATCGGCATTGCGGCGTGTCTGGTGCTGTCCATAGGAATCATTTGCCTGCTGGTATCCATCTACCGAAACGCCCGCGGGAGATCGGGGTTTCCGGCGGCAGCGCAAGACAGCCGATCGCCGGGCGGCGGCGGGGTCAAAGTCTCGCTGGGCAGGGCGCTTGGGCTGCAACTGGGCTTGATCTTCGTATTCGCCGCCGTGATGGCGGTCGGCGTCGTCTGGCACAAGGTGACTATCGCGGAGGTGCGAAAGGATTTGCTGAACGAGGCTTCCTTCAAGGACGTGGCGGTATACTCCCTCAGTCTGCGATTGGCGCAATCGGATTACGAATCCGGCAATCTGCGCCTGTTTACCCTGGAGGACACCGCCGTCGAGGGCGAATCGGAACCCGACGGGGACCGGTCCCTGAGCGTTTCCCGGCTGGAGTGGACCGGTGATGAAGCGACCGGTGCGGCGCTTGTCCGGAGGTTTGTTGCGGACTACAATCGAAAGATGCGGGGAACTGGTGAGCGCGCGTGCCGCGAATGAGTAGAAGGGGAAGCGCGGGCGCGGGTATAGAGGAATGGCGGCAAGCTCAGTAGGAGGGTATATGATATGTCGAATCGCGCAGTGACTATGGCAATCCGTTGTTGCCAATTCCTGAATACCAAGTACGTGTTCGTGTTGGGTTCCGCATGGTTCTTCACACGTATCGGCGGGCAAAGCTTTCCGCTGCCATTCGTATTGTATGGTATAGGGGTTTGCGCAGTTTATTTTGTTATCTGGCTGGAACTTAACAAACTCACCAGTCGGCGCGTTGTGTTTGGGAAGGGTGTCGGCTGCAGTTTGGGCGAGCTTGGCTCGGCCATCCTGATCCTGACGCATCCGGCGTTCTATCTGGCGGAGGATCGCGGCATCTGGGGAGTTCATGAGGTCTTTTTATATTTGTGGCCTGTTGGCTATCTCGTCGTCCTGGGCTTTGTCATTGGCATGATAGTGGATCGAAATGAGAAACTTACCTGAGGATGGCCGCGGCGCCGCGTTGCGCCGGTGAACATAGTATAATACTACGGTGTGGTTCTTGCTTTGGGAATTCCGCAACTATGAAAATGAATACCAAGTCCCTGGTTATCACAACAAGACGTCTGATTCCGATCTGGCTGGTTGCCGCCGTGGCGGCTTTGGTCGGTGCTGTGTTCATGGGGGAATGCACGTTAAGCATTTCGGTGGCCGCGACCTGCCTCATGGCACAGTGCCTGGGTTTGGTGTTGCTGTGTGAATTGTTGGACCCAAGCCCGTCCGAGGATTGAGATTAGCCGCATTGCCATGCCGCCGTCGCGGCTTCCCGCAATTTTGGGTGCTTGCCCGGCCAGTTTCTGTCGGAAGGTGTAGCCTGGCCATCCGACACGGATTTTGGCGGCTTGCACAAGAGGAGATTCTGCTTGTGGGAAGTACAATCGAGATCGAGAGCAAGAATCTGGAGATGATACGATTAAGTGTAGTACGTGATTTTTTTCAGACGTTACCGTTTTTCGGGATGTTCTTGTTCATGTTGGCGGCTGTAGCATTGTATGTTTACTCTGGGGACTTTCAAGCAGAGGGGGATCTCGATGTTAGAGTACTTCTAATGTTGCTCTTTTTTGCGATTCTTACTGGAGGTTTCACATATATCGTCGCAAAAGAACTTTTTCTCCGTGTCGAGGAGACAGGCGTTCGGAACCTTCATCCATGGAGGGGATTGATCCGGACGCCGTGGTGTTACATTCGTGTTGTCGATCTTGGCGGACTCCGCTGTCGTTTGGAAGATGTTCGTGATGACAGAGAGCTCGGTACGGTGCACCTCGGTGACTATGTATGCCCGACCGATGTGTTCGATACCATCGCAGTGAATCTCGGCTTCAAGGATACGGACGAAGGAAGGGCTATTCATGCGCGGATAGCGTCTCTACTTACGCCGCGGCCGCCGTACCTTCATCGAATTCTTATTATTGGTTGGATTCTCTATTGTATCGCATTGCTAGCGACGATTGTCTTGACAGCGCTGTACCGGGAAAGCAGTTGGACAGGAAAATCAATTAGCGCTGGCTTTGTTCTTCTTTTCATTTTGCGGCATTAT
>JAHBVV010000043.1 GCA_019637335.1 Candidatus Hydrogenedentota bacterium
ACCCGATTGCTTGAATCGGTGTACTTGCCGGTTTTCGGACGTATTGCCGTCATTGTTTGCAGAAAGGGGATGGCTTCTCTAACGATAGGCTCATTACACGGGACGCCGGCAGCCATGCCTGCAATTGTTCAGCTTCTGTGACGAAGTCTGTGAAGAACGCCCGAGCGCTACGTACTTTGCGACCGAGATCAAGGAAATTGCGGGTCCTCGCCATTACCTGTCAGCCGCTTACGCACCGCCTCAATGATCTCACGGTGCTCCGGGCTCACCGGGCGCATGTATACATCGGCCATGGAAGAGCTCGCCGAATGCCCAAGCCAGCGCTTCATATCGGAAATCGAACAGCCTTCGCGGGATCCAAACTCGGTGGCGCCAAGGTGGCGAAGAATGTAGAATCCATCGAGGGTTTCTTTGGTCTCGCCGATGCTGGTTCGGAGGCGGTTCCACCATTGGAGTACGGAGTCGGACCTGGTATGGACCAGGGGCTTGCCATTCCGGGTCACGAACAGCGCTGAACCGCGTGGTCTCGGGTTCTCGTCAAGATATACTTTGATTGCACGCCAGACGCCGGGCGGTGTTGCGCCGTATCGGTCGATTCCGGTCTTACTGCGGCGAAGGTCGTAGCCCTGTTCGTCGATGTCATCGACGCGTATTGCCGCCAGATCACCTTGGCCGAAGCCCAAACCGATCCCCATCCAGATCATGGCCCGGCCGCGGGCATCGGCCTTGTTGTGCAGTTTCTTGAGTTGCTCCAGGGTGGGGAGCTGCTTTTGTTTTGGCGCTCGGCCGGGCGAACGGTCTACCGAATCCCAATTCCACGAGAGTTCCTGTTCGCCATATTCCTGCCGGCCGGCGCGATCCACAATCCGCTTAACGACCTGCATTTTGTGGCCGACCGTGTTGACGGAAAAGCGCTTGGCCACCAGGTACTGATTGTAGGCTTCTACATCGAGGAGGGTCAGATCGGCCAGGCGCAGTCGGCCAACGGCGCCATCGCCGTGACGGTGGTTAAGAAACGCCAGGAAGTCCTTGATGTCCTTTTTCCGGTCGGCGGCAACCTGGGGGGAGATAGTGCCCGCAACCCGATTGCCCGGCTCCGCGCGCACACGGCCCTCCTCGTATCGGATGAGTCCGGAAGCGATGTGGAGAATAGAACCCGGCGCCGTGGCCACGTTTGCGGCAAGCTGGTCTTTTGTAGTGCGCTGGGCGCCATTCTTGCCCGTGAATGCCCACAACCGTTCTGAGTCATCACCGAGGTAGGCCGCGACCCAGGCATGGTACGCCCGTTCCGCTTCACCTTTGGAAACCATGCCAAAGCGCTGCTTCTTTGGCATTCCGGTCTCCCGGTCGCGGTAAGATACGTGCCACCCAATTCCACGCAATTTGGCATACTTGAGTTGAGGAACCCTGCGCTTCCGTTCTTGTGACGGCACGGTTCGGAGCCTCCCGTTTGGCTATGATTTCTTGGTGGATTTGAGGATTTAACAGCCAAGACTTTTGTAGTGTAAGGCATTCGGACCATGTAGTGCAAGGTTGCGTTTTTATTGGTGTTTTTCGAAATTTTAGCGGGCTTCCCAAGCTGGATGTCGCGGGTTCGAACCCCGTGTCCCGCTCCATTTAAGTTCTTCCCTCCCAAGGCTTTACGCCTTTCCTTAGAATTCCTTGCACGAAAGTTCTTTGTGCGCTTCATTGGCTCTTGTCGTGCATACTCGCCGAGTCTGGCAAGGCGCGGTTTCGGGACGGCGCGGCGGGGGCCGACGGGCTGCTTCGGGGTGGCGCAGGTCGTCCGCTATTATTCGGACGGAACCCGTTCGGGGGGGCCTAATCGGGTGGATCGGATGACGGTGATGAGTTCTTCCGCGGCGGCGTCTTTGGTCAGGCAGCCTATCGCCCCCGCCTTTCGCATCGCTTCGGCCACTTCGGCTTCGTCGTGCATCGACAGCGATACGACGCTGATATCGGCGTCATGCTCGAGTATCTCTTTGGTCGCCTGGATTCCGGAGGTGTCTCCCAGGTTGACATCCATAATCACCACGTCGGGTCGGAGCGCGGCGGCGCGGCTGATGGCTTCCGGGCCGCTGCTGGCCTCGCCTATGACCGCTATGCCCGGCTCCCGTTCCAGCAAACCGGTCAGGGCGTCGCGCATAATGGTCTGGTCGTCGACAATAAGCACCTTGATGGAGGTGTCGTAGGCCGCGCCGGCATGGACGGCGGCACGCGCCTCCCCGTCCCGTTGCTGTACAAACCGTTTGAGTTTCCGGGAACGTGATGGGGGCGAAAGCACCGTGGCTCTCGTCCCTTTTCCGGGTGTGCTGTGGATCTGAAGCTCGCCCCCCAAATGGGTCAGGCGTTGTTGAACGCTGAAGAGGCCAAAGGTCCCGCGCTCCCCGCTGGGGCGTCCGAGAATGCTTGCATCGAACCCCGCCCCCTGGTCTTCCACGACAATTTCTATTCTGTCGTTGCCACTGGGGGCAATGGATATTGTGGCGGCGCCCGCGCCCGAGTGTTTGACGGCGTTGAACAGGAGTTCGCGGGCGCATTCGTAGAGCAGGTAGCGTTCTTCGTGGATGTCGGTTTCCGCCTGCTCGTCCCCGTTGATGTGCACGTCGAAACCGTGCTTCCGGCGAATTTCCTTGGCCAGCCAGTTCAGCCCGGCCACGAGGCCGGCCTCATCCAGGACGGGCGGGCTGAGTTCGACGGTAAGCGTCCGGGATGCCACAATGGCCTCCTTCAACGTGGACTCGATCTCTTTCAGCGATCGGATGTTACGTTCGTCCCGGCTTTCGAGGGCGCACACACTGAGCTGGAGGAGCGCCGACGCGATGAGTTGCTGGATATGATCGTGCAGGATGCGCGCGAGCCGCTTGCGCTCCCGCTGTTCGGCCTGCGTGAGCTCCATGGCCAGGGCTCTCAGCTGTATGACCCGTTCCTGCACCTCGCAGGTGCGCTCCGCCAGGCGCCGTTCCGCGGCGCGCCGCTCGGCGATTTCATCCTGCAAGGCCTTGTTCGTCCGGTACATCCCGACAAAGGCCGCCACTTTGGATTGGAGCACCGCCGGATTCAGGGGCTTGGTCAGATAGTCCACGGCGCCGACGCCATACCCCAGAAGCGCATGGGTCTCTTCCTGGTAGTAGGCGCTCAGGAAGATAATCGGGAGGTGCTCCGTCTTCTTGCGCTGCTTGATAATCCTGGCCAGTTCGAGCCCGCCAACCTGGGGCATGCGGACGTCGAGCACCAACAGGGCAAACTCCTCCTTCATCGTCGCGAGAAGGGCCTCGTCCGCGTTGCGGGCGCGGACCAGGCGGTATCCGGGCGCGTCCAGAATGGCTTCCAGCGCGGTGAGATTTCGCTCGTCATCGTCGACGAGGAGAATGTTTGCCTGGAGCAGCCGGGGAGGGGGCTCGAAATCACCGGGCTCGCCGTCCCCCGCTGGCGGGAGCGTATCACGATAGTTGGAAATCACAGCCGGGCGCTCCTCAGCGCTTGAGCCAAACGCGAAGCAAGGACAGGAGATGATCCACGTTGACGGGCTTGGCGATGTAGTCCGAAGCGCCGGCTTCCAGACATTTTTCGCGGTCCCCTTTCATGGCCTTGGCCGTCAGCGCGAGGATGGGCAGGCTGGCGTAGCGGGCGTCGGTTCGAATCTCCCGCATGGTTTCGAAGCCATCCATTTCCGGCATCATGATGTCGAGCAAGACCACCTCGACGTGCGGTGTGCGGTGGAGCAGATCCATGGCCTGCCGCCCATCGGTTGCGGTGAGCACCTCCATGCCCTGGTTCTCGAGGACGCTGAGGAGCGCAAAGATGTTTCGCACGTCATCGTCGACGACCAGGGCGGTGCGCCCGCGCAGTGTTCTACGGGAGTCCTGCAGGCTTATCACGAGATCGCGCTTGGCCCGGGGCAGCTCGTTTACGTTTCGGTGCAGAAACAACGCGGTTTCATCGAAGAGCCGTTCCGGCGATCGCACATCCTTGAGCACGATGCTCTTGGCGACGGCGCGCAGCGCGGTTTCCTCCGACGCGGCCAGTTCTTTGCCCGTGAACACAATAATGGGCAGGTTGGCGTGTTCTTCGCGCTTCTGGATCCAATCGAGTAGTTCGAGACCACTCATATCGGGGAGGCGGAGGTCGAGAACGCAGCATTCGAACGCCCGGCTGGCGAGGAGCCGCATCGCATCCGCGCCGCTGGGGGCCACGGCAATTTCGAGGTCGTCGTGGGCGAGCAATTCAACGATGCTCCGGCCCTCGATATGGTCATCCTCGACGACGAGAAGCCGCTTCGGCCACTGGGATACGAAGTCCTTCATGCGCTCCAGGGACGCCGAGATTTCCTGGGCCGTAGCGGGTTTTTGGAGGAAGGAAAATGCCCCATGCGCGATGCCGTCGTGGCGCCGGTCGTCGTCACCGGAAATGAGCAGAATGGGTATGTGCCGGGTGGACAGGTCGTTTTTCAACTGGTTCAGGAGCGTCCAGCCGAGCGTATCCGGCAGGAATATGTCCATGGCGATAGCGGATGGCTGGTACTGCTGGACCAGGCGCAACCCCTGATCGCCGTTTGTCGCAATGAGTACTTTGAAGCCGGTTTCACGGGCGATCGCGTAAAGGAATTCAGCGTAATGCCGGTCGTCCTCTATCACCAGCACCGAAAGATCGCCCGTCCCGACCTCATCGCGATCGTCGGGGATTGGTTCGTCCGACTGCTTCTCCAACAATCGCGAGGCGGGCAGGGGCGCAACCTCCGCGACGGGTGGCGGGAGGATGTCCGATTCGGCGCCACGCAACTGGAGCGGCAGGAATAATGTAAAGGTGCTGCCTTGCTCCGGGCTGCTCGCCACCGTGATCTCGCCGCCCAGCAGAACCGACTGTTCGCGGCATATCGCCAGCCCCAGCCCGGTCCCGCCATACTTTCGGCTTGTTCCGGCGTCCGCCTGCTGGAATGCCTCGAAGATGAGCTTCTGCTTTTCCGGGGGGATTCCAATCCCGGTGTCGGAAACGGTAAAGGCTACTACGCTGGCGGCCGCGTTGAGCGATTGATTGATGCTGTTCCAGCCTTCGTTTGCGATCCCGATCCGGAGGCACACCTCCCCCGTGGAGGTGAACTTGAAGGCGTTGGACAGGAGGTTTTTGAGAATCTGCTGGACCCGCTTGGGGTCGGTAATCATTGTGGGCGGCAGTTCGGATTCAAGTTCAACGAGGAATTCGATATTCTTGGATTCGGCGACGTGGCGGAAGTCCCGTTCGGCGCCTTCCCGGATCACCGCAAAGGGCAGTTCCTCCAGTTCAATAGTCACGGTTCCCGATTCGATCTTGGAGAGGTCGAGAATTTCGTTGATGAGGGAAAGGAGCTCCGAACCGGCGGAATACATGTTGCGGGCAAACTCGATCTGCTTGCTGTTGAGGTTGCCTTCGGAGTTTTCGGCAAGTTGCTGCCCGAGAATCAGTATCGAATTCAACGGTGTCCGTAATTCGTGGGACATATTGGCTAGGAATTCGGATTTGTACTTTGACGTGAGCGCCAGCTCGGCCGCTTTCTCCTCCAGCGCGCGCCGGGCGAGCTCGACTTCCTCGTTTTTGCGTTCGACTTCGACGTTCTGGTCCGCCAGCAGGCGCGCTTTTTCTTCGAGCTCTTCGTTTGTCTGTTGCAACTCGCGTTTTTGCGCCTGGAGCTCCGAGGTCAGCTGCTGCGACTGCTGGAGCAGGTTTTCCGTCTGCATCGTGGCTTCGATGGTGTTAAATACCACACCGATGCTGAGAGTGAGCTGGTCGAGGAAGGTCAGGTGCGTCGCGGTAAACGACCCCAGTGACGCAAGCTCGATGACGGCCTTGGTTTCCCCTTCAAAGAGGGTCGGTATCACCACCACGCTTTCCGGGTACGCGCTGCCCAAACCGGAATGGATTTTGGTGTATTCCGAGGGTACATCGGTGAGTATGATGCGCTTCTTCTCAATCGCGCACTGGCCCGCGAGGCCCTTTCCCAGGCGAATTTGTTCGGGCTGGTCCTCAGGTTGCGCGTAGCCGGCAAGCAACCGCAGAAAGGGATCCGGGCCATCCACCATCTGGTAGATGACGCCCTGCTGCGCGTTGACAAGCGGCACCAGTTCCGACAGCAGCATCTGGCCCACGGTAAAAAGATCCCGCTGGCCCTGCAGCATCCCCGCAAACTTGGCCAGATTGGTCTTGAGCCAGTCCTGTTCCAGATTGCGCTCCGTGGTTACGCGGAGATTGTGGATCATGGTGTTGACGTTGTCTTTGAGCGTGGCCACTTCGCCGCTGGCCTCCACCTGAATGGATCGGGTGAGATCGCCCTGGGTAACCGCCGTCGCCACTTCCGCGATTGCGCGCACCTGCGTGCTGAGATTGGCCGCCAGCAGGTTCACGTTGCCGGTGAGATCCTTCCAGGTGCCCGAGGCCCCGGGGACGTTGGCCTGGCCACCCAACCGCCCGTCCACGCCCACCTCGCGGGCAACGTTGGTTACCTGCTGGGCGAAGGTGGCCAGGGTGTCGGTCATATTGTTGATGGTTTCTGCCAGCGCCGCGATTTCGCCCTTGGCCTCCACCGTGAGTTTCTGTTCGAGGTTGCCCTCGGCCACGGCGGTCACCACTTTTACAATACCGCGCACTTGATCCGTCAAATTGGTGGCCATGGAATTGACGTTGTCGGTGAGGTCCTTCCACGTGCCCGCCACGCCCGGCACCGTGGCCTGCCCGCCGAGCTTCCCGTCCGTGCCCACCTCGCGCGCGACGCGCGTGACTTCGGCCGCGAAGGCGTTGAGCTGGTCCACCATGGTGTTGATTGTGTTCTTGAGTTCGAGAATTTCGCCCTTGGCGTCGGCCACGATCTTGCGCGAGAGATCGCCCCGCGCCACCGCCGTCGTCACCTCGGCAATATTGCGCACCTGCGATGTGAGATTGGACGCCATCGAGTTGACGTTGTCGGTGAGATCCTTCCACGTGCCCGCCACGCCCGGCACTGTCGCCTGGCCCCCGAGCTTGCCATCCGTGCCCACTTCACGCGCAACGCGGGTCACTTCCGAGGCGAATCCGCGAAGCTGTTCCACCATGGTGTTAATGGTTTCCTTCAGCTGCAAGAGCTCCCCGCTCACATCCACCGTGATGGTCCGGGAGAGATCGCCCCGGGCCACGGCCGTCGTCACCTCCGCGATGTTGCGCACCTGGGCCGTGAGGTTGGAGGCCATGGAGTTCACGTTGTCCGTGAGGTCTTTCCAAGTTCCCGCCACCCCGGGCACATCGGCCTGGCCCCCGAGCTTGCCGTCCGTGCCCACTTCGCGCGCGACACGGCTCACCTCGGAGGCGAACGCATTCAACTGATCGACCATCGTGTTGATGGTCTCTTTCAGCTCAAGGATTTCCCCCTTGGCGTCCGCGGTAATTGTCCGGGAGAGGTCGCCGCGCGCCACGGCGGTCGTGACCTCGGCGATATTGCGCACCTGGGAGGTGAGATTCGACGCCATGGAGTTCACATTATCCGTAAGATCCTTCCACGTGCCCGCCACGCCCTGGACCTCGGCCTGCCCGCCGAGTTTTCCGTCGGTCCCCACCTCGCGCGCCACCCGGCTCACCTCGGAGGCAAAAGCGTTCAACTGGTCGACCATCGTATTGATCGTATCTTTCAGTTCGAGGATCTCGCCCTTGGCGTCCGCGGTGATCTTGCGGGACAGGTCGCCGCGCGCCACGGCCGTCGTTACCTCGGCAATATTGCGCACCTGGGCGGTGAGGTTGGAGGCCATGGAATTCACGTTATCCGTGAGATCCTTCCACGTGCCCGCCACGCCCGGCACATCGGCCTGTCCCCCAAGACGGCCTTCCGTGCCCACCTCGCGCGCCACGCGGCTTACCTCGAAGGCGAATGCGCGAAGCTGCTCCACCATCGTGTTGATGGTGTCCTTGAGCTCCAGCAGTTCGCCGCGAACATCCACCGTGATCTTGCGGGAGAGGTCGCCGCGCGCCACGGCGATGGTGACCTCCGTGATGTTGCGCACCTGGGTCGTGAGGTTGGCCGCCATGAGGTTTACATTGTCGGTCAGGTCTTTCCAGGTTCCGGCCGCGCCCGGAACCACCGCCTGGCCGCCCAGGTTGCCGTCCGTTCCGACTTCGCGCGCGACGCGGGTGACCTCCGAGGCGAACGAGCGGAGCTGGTCCACCATGCCGTTCATCGCCTCCTTCTGCTGGAGGATTTCCCCGCGCACGTCGACCGTGATCTTCTTCGACAGATCGCCATTGGCGACCGCGATGGTGACTTCGGCGATGTTGCGCACCTGGGCAGTGAGGTTGGAGGCCATCGAGTTAACGCTTTCCGTCAACTCCTTCCAAACGCCGCTCACCCCTTCAACCTGCGCCTGGCCGCCGAGGCGCCCGTCCGTGCCCACTTCCCGCGCCACCCGCGTCACCTCCGACGTGAACACGGCCAGCTGGTTCATCATGGTGCTCACCAATCTTGCGGATCGCAGAAACTCGCCCTCCAGCGGGCGACCGTCCACTTCCAGCGACATCGTCTGGCTCAGGTCCCCGCGGGCGACGGCTCCAACGGCGCGGGTGATCTCCATCGTGGGCCAGACCAGATCATCGATGAGCGCGTTGATGTCGTCCACGCCATCCGCCCAGCTGCCGACCGCGCCCGGGACGCTAATCCGCTGGGACAAGCGGCCCTGTTTGCCCACCGCGTGGCTGATTCGCGAAAACTCGCTTCCGCGCCGTTCCACCACCATCATGACGTCGTTCAGGGCATCCGCGATCTTCCCGTAGGTTCCTGTCCACTCATTGGGAAGCCGCCGCGTAAAGTCGCCGGACCGCAGCGCGAGGACAACGTCCAGAATCTGATCGATCGGATCCTTGGCTTCCGGGGCGGGCCCGTTATCCGCGGCGTCGCGCCCCTTGCCGTCGGCGCCGTGCTCACGTCGCCTGGACGGTCTCAACGGCTTCGTGGAACGATTCGCGGTGGATTTGATGTCCATCGATTCCCTTCCTCACGTTTGCTTTTCTGACTGCGCAACGCCCGGCCACCGGATATGGCGGCTACAGGCCATACTCCTTTCGGCGACGCCACAGGGTGGTTTCATCGATTTCCAGAATCGTGGCGGCTTCCCGCAAGGAACGGGTTGACGCCAGGACACGGCGAATATGATGTTCCTGCAGGGTTGCCAGGGACACCGGATCCCCAACCCGGGGCTCGTCCGGCGGCGCTATCTGGCCTCCGGGCAAATGTTCCGCGCCGATGTGCCCATTCGTGCAAAACACCAGGGCGCGCTCAATGGCGTTGCGGAGCTCGCGCACGTTGCCGGGCCACGCGTACTCCGTCAGGGCCCGCTCGGCCTCGGGGGTAAACCCGGCGACCGGCCTGGACGCGCCCTTCGCCAGGGACTGAAGCAATTGGCGGGCCAGGTCGGGAATGTCCTCTTTCCGTTCCCGGAGCGGCGGCACCCTCAGTTCGACCACGTTCAGCCGGTACAGCAGGTCCTCGCGCAGCCGGCCGCGGGAAACGGCTTGTTCAATGTCCGCGTTGGTGGCCGATATAATGCGCACATCGGCGTGCCGTGTTCGGGCGTCGCCGACCGGCTCGTACTCCTTGTCCTGCAGGAAGCGGAGGAGCTTCGGCTGGAGTTCGACGGGCAAATCGCCGATTTCATCCAGAAAGAGGGTGCCGCCGTCACACTGGGCGACGCGGCCGGGATTGTCCTTCACGGCCCCGGTGAATGCGCCGCGAACGTGGCCGAACAATTCGCTTTCCAGCAGTTGGGCGGAGAGGGAGGGGCAGGACACGATCCCAAGTGCGCGGTCCCGCCGGCTGCTCCATTCATGGATTGCCCGTGCGAGTAACGTCTTGCCCGTGCCGTGTTCCCCGCGCAGCAACACCGGAGCGCCGGATGCGGCAACTTGCAGCGCGCGGTTCAAGACAGCCTTCATCGCGGCGCTCGCGCTGGGCCACTGGACCGAGCCGCCTTCCGGCGCGCCGGAAGTTCCATTGCCGTTGGCGCGGCTGCGCACACTGGCCGCCGCCCCCGCACGCGCCGCCGCTTTCGCGAGCGTATCGGCGGTGAACGGCTTTTCCAGATAGTCGCAGGCCCCCTTCCGGACAGCGCCGACGGCGCCTTCTATGGTCGGATAGGCGGTCATTACCACGATTCCAAGACCGGGCTTCTCCGATAGCAGGGGCAGAATATACTCCTCGCCATTGGCGTTGCTCAGATAGACATCCAGAAATACAACATCAATATCCAACTTGGACACAGCCACCAGCGCGTCTTCCGCATTGCTTACGGCCGTCACAAGATATCCGTAGCCTTCCAGGCAGCCGACAATATTCGCCCGCAGCCGGTGTTCATCTTCCACAACCAGCACACGGAGTGGGGGGATCTCCGGAGACCTGGCGTCGCCTTCCAACAAAATGGCTTCTCCAATCGCTTGCGGCGCCGGCGCCAACCGCGCCCGCGGGCGCCGGCGGTTTGCGACAGGCCGAAATTCGTTAATAGACACGGCTTACCGCGAAAAAGGGGACGGCACGGTTCAATCTGGACCAAACCGGCGCGGCTCACTCCCTTCCAGTAACGCGAACAACGGGCGCATCCGTATAATTCCCGATCCCGGGTAATTCTCGTTACGCCCGCCACGCTCCTTACAATACGATACTACACTGGTGTGCGATTTCCCGTTACGCCTTGTGGTCCGGCTGTTGTAAATAACGCACTTCGGGGCATTTCTCGCTGGGGCGTGGCAATGGTGGCCCGGGATTGACACGTGCGCGCGTTGGCCGGCGGATATCGTCCGGGTTTTTCCCGATGCGGCTTGCAGTATGTGGTTCATACCAGGCCCGCCCCGCGTATTACACAGATACGCGAACGCGCCCGCCGGTCGCGGTGACCGCCCCACGAGCACACGGAATTCTCATTAATCTGCGGTCTTCGAACGCATTGTGCCCGCCTCGCTCCGGGTTTTTTCCTAGTCCAGCGGCGCCCCGCAAGGCGAACGGAGGCCCAATCGGCAGCGGGAGTCCCCTATCAGGGATAACCCCCACGGGTATACCCGGAGCCAGGAGTGATTTTACCGCACTCAAACAGCGATTCAGCATTGCCGTGCGGCGTAAGTCCAAGGAAATACTCCTTTCAGCTTCCCGGGGGCGTACGTGGCACGCCCTTTGCTCTCTTCGACCCAACGCCTTTGGGAAGTATGCCGGCGGCGCCGGCGTGACAGAGGCTGGGCGTCATCCTACCGTGCCGACATACATTGCACCGGTTCGATGGTTGAGCCGAACGCCGGCACATACCGGATGACAACGCAGTAGACAAGGAGTATGAATATGAGTCGATGGAGACGGTTTGGCCCGAAATGGGTCGCGATGGCGTTCATTCTCACTGGAAGCCAGGCCTACGCGATTACCACGGACGGTGACTGGTCCGACTGGTTCACCTACCACGGCAATCTGGCGTCCGATGACTGGGAGCAGGGGAACTACACTCTCCTTGACGGTCACATCCGCGCGCAAGCCGACGAGGAGGGCACAACTCCGGGCGGCGGCGGACAGGAGTACGACAATGAAGAGATCTTCTACGTGTTCCGGTATGCCGACAACAGCGATCCCAGTCTCGGCGGCACGATACATGTGGGCCTGGTGACCGGGTTCGATGCGGCGGGGCGCTTTGGGGCCGGTGGCCCGCATTACGCCGGCGATATGTTCTTCGACTTCGGCGCGACGGGCGGCTTCGATCTGGCGGTAGCGGTTGGCGCCGAGGACACCCCCGAAAACCTGGGCGGACTCCGGTTTTCCCAGGCCTGGGTCAACCTGGGCGCCCCAAACTGGACAACGCTCGGGGTCAATACCCACTACGATTCGGGCCCCTACCGGGTGGACGAAAACGCCGCGGGCGCGGTGGACTACACGGGGGCCGTGGAAGTCGCCTGGGGCGGCGCGGGCCCCCACAATTTCCTCGAAATCGCGTTGACCGTCGGGGGGGACGTGGCGAGCCTCCTGACCGACCCGGAGAACGGCGGCCTCGGACTGCACTGGACCATGCTCTGCGGCAATGACGTGGTGGATGTCATGGACGAAAACCCGCTCAATCCGGTGCCCGAGCCGGCCTCAATCGCCCTGCTTGGCATTGGCTTCATGGGACTGGCGCTACGGTCCCGTTTCCCGCAGTGCTAGTTCAAACCCAACCCAAAAGGAGTATACCCATGCGAACAACGACAAGAAGAAGATCCCCCATGCAGCATCGAAAGGCTTTCCCGGCAATGGCCCTCGCCCTGGGCGCCGGTCTGGCGGCCGCAACAATGCTGGCGCCGGGCCGCGCCGGGGCCGTCGTCATCTACGACAACGGCGGGCCATCGGTCCTCAACGTCGTCAGCGACCAGGATGACCTCGGCAATGTTCCCGGGGTGGACTTGCCTATCATCTTGAGTGATGATTTCGCGCTGGACGTGGACTCGGAATTGCAGGATGTCCACTGGTGGGGTTCCTACGCGCTGGACGTGGCGCTGGAGCTCCCCGAGGACGACTTCCGGCTGCAATTGTTCGCCGATGTCGGCGGCGCGCCGGAGATCAACCCCTTCTATTCCGTCGGTCTCGGCGAGGTGGGCCGCGTGGATACGGGCGATACCGACGCGGCTGGCAACCCGATCTACGAGTACTGGGTTGACTTGGCCGATCCAATCACCCTGAGCGCCGGCGTCACCTACCACCTCTCCATCGCAAATGACACAAGCGAGTCCATCGCCACCTGGCTGTGGGCAGCTTCCACGGAGACCGAGCGGTTCGGGTACCACCTGCGAGCCGGCGACGACATGCTCTGGTTGCCTCAAATGGTTCCCCCGAACCTCGCCTTCAATCTAACCGGCGAACCCCTGAATGGCGGGGCCCCCATCCCCGAACCCGCCACCGTCTCGCTGCTCGGCCTCGGCGTCGCGGGCCTGGTTGCGCGGTACCGCGGGAAGCCAAACCGGCGATCGTAGGTCTTCCTCCCCGAGGGCGGCCCTGCCACCCCTCGCGGCATGAGCCCGGGACAAAGGTCGCGCAGCGTCCCGCGCTCATGCCGCACCTTGTGGCGGGCGCCGGCCGATCCGCCGGCGCGAAATAACCGGAGGGGGCAACAACCGGCAATGAAAGGCCCGCGCCATGCTGCTCCAATGTTGCAAGTGCAAGTGCGTTCGACTCGGCGACGCATGGATTCCGCTATCGCTTGACGGCGTGCAGGATCCCGTGTCCCACGGGTACTGTCCGGATTGTGCGCGCAGCGCCTTTGCGGAAATACACTGGAGGTTGCACGCCCGGCAGTTGAGAGAGGAATAGCGGCGCGCGGCGCGATCCGGCGCGCGGCTCAGCCCTGCGCCTTGATCGACCAGCGCATCGCGCATTCCTTCAATTCATGGGCGGACGAGAGATGGAGCTTGCGCCGGATATTGGCCCGGTGCGTCTCCACAGTCTTCACCCCAATCCCCAGATAGGACGCGATGGCCACCGTGGACATGCCCTCGCCAATCGCCTTGAATACCTGGAGTTCGCGCATGCTCAATTGCTTGATCAGATTGCCCGATGGCTGGCGCCCATCCACGTCGCCAGACCGCCCGCCGTCCAGCAAATCCTCCCCCAGGTACGTCTCGCCCGCCAGGACGCACCGGATCGCCGCCAGCATTTCGTCCAGCGCCGAGACCTTCGAAATGAAACCGCTAGCGCCCGCCGCGATCGCCTGCCGGGCATACACCGGCTCCGCAAAAACCGACACAATTAACACCCGGGTTCCCGGCGACAACTTCTGGATGCGCCGCGTTACATCGATCCCGTCGCCGTCCTGCAGGCCAATATCCACGATCGCCACATCCGGCTGGTGCTCAAGAATCAGCTGGAGACCATCCCGCGCGCCCTCCGCCGTGCCACACACCTCAAGATCGGCCCGCTCGCCTATTAAGCCGCAGAGCCCCTGCCGGATGAGCGGGTGGTCATCAACCACCACAATCCGACCGCACTGCCCTGGCGGCCGCGCGGGCAGGCCTCCTCCCCGGGTATCGTCCATTTCCGTATCCTTCACGCGGCGGCAAGCACACGCAACCCATAGCCCGGCACCCGCGGCGCTCCGATACGCAACTCCCGCGGGATTCGCGCGGAGCCCACGCCGCCAACGGGGAGCCACTGCCCGCCAAGCCCGTTAACCAGCATGCAGCATACACCACGCCCGCACCCGCTTTTCCAATTCGCACCACCCCGCCCCACGCCGCAGGCGCGCCAGGATCGCGGACGTTCATGTCCGCGGCAAATGTAGGATAGCCGTCCCGACTGTCCACCGCGCCGGAGGAGCAAAGTGTCGTGGAGATTCAAGTCCGCTGCAGGACGAGGCACAAGACATTTCCTAATCGATTTGAACGTGAAGAGGCCCAGGCCCCAATGCGTTCCGCTCCTCGGGACTCCGATTACGTCTCTTTATGTCCCGAACTCCCTCTGCCGCGCTTACTCGCATGTTAACGGACCGTTCGCGCTATTTCCGCGCGTCGCTGCGTCAGACGGCAAAAACGTTATGATGGCGCGAACTTCGCCCTGTTCACGGGGGGCCCGAGGCGCGCCAGCCGGCGCCGAGCATTCCGATCAGTTCCCGGACCGTCGCCGCGTGCGCGGGGTCGTCCGCAAGGTTGTGGGTCTCGCCGGGGTCGGTCGCGTAGTCGTACAACTCGATCGCTTCGATTTTCTCGGGCTCCAGCACATGCTCCCAGATCACCAGCCGGTGGCGGTCCGTCCGGATCGCCCGCCCCATCAGGTCGCCGGGTTGCGGGGCGATTTCCGGGCGGCTCAGCCGGACGGGATTCGGGAACTGGCTGAATGCCGCGCGCTTCCAGGGGCGGTCCGGCGCATCGAGCAGGGGCGCGAAGCTGGCGCCCTCGAGGGCCGGGGGGGCCGGCAGGCCCGCCAGCTCGCACAGGGCGGGGAAGAGGTCCACATACTCCACGAGGGCGTCGGTGCGGGCGCCCCGCGCGGCCATGCCCGGCGCGGCGACGATCAGCGGGGCGCGCGTGGCGGTCTCGTAGCAGGTCTGCTTGCCCCAGCGGCCCTGCTCGCCCAGGTGGTAGCCGTGATCCCCCATGAACACGACGATCGTGTTGTCCGCGAGTCCGAGGCGCTCCAGTTCATCCAGCACGCGGCCGGCCTGCGCGTCCACGAAGCTGGCGCACGCCGCGTAGCCGTGCATCAGGGCGCGGGCCGTGGCGTTGTCCAGCGGGCCCTCGGGAACTGTATCCTCATAGGCCCAATGGTCGTGCATGCGGGGATAGGTTTCGATGGAGACCCCCGCCGGCATCGCGCCATTGGCCACGGGATCGAAGTCGGCCCGGTCGTAGAGGTCCCAGTATTGCTTCGGCGCCACAAAGGGAACGTGGGGCCTGAGGAAACCCACCGCCAGGAAAAACGGGCCGCCCCGCGCCGCCCGCAGCGCCTCGATCGCGCGATCGGCGATCTGTCCGTCCCCGAGGTCGCTGTCGGGGACGTCGGGGGCCTCCAGAAGGGCCCCCTGCACGAAATGGCGCTTCCACTCACCGCCGCCATATCGTGCGCGCTCCTCGGGGGTCAGTTCCGCCGGCGTCTGGAGGCGGTTGTGGATGCAGGTCTCCCCCCGATACATCCCGCAGCCCGGATGCCGCAGAAAAACTGACTCGGCCAGGGCCATGCCAGCCTCCGTATGGTAATACTGCGGCGGGGGATACCACGTCGGCTCACTCCAGGAGGGGGGATCGTCCAGCCGCGCGCTCACGTAGGCCTGGGCGAAGCTGGGGTGAAAGATTTTGCCCGCGGCCTGGGTTCGGTAGCCGTGCCCGCGGAAGTGCTGCGGCAGCGTCACAATCCGTGGATCGTGCAGGCGGAAATGCGTGTCATTGTCGAAGATCCGGGTGGTGTCCGGCCGCAGCCCCGTCAGAAAGCTGGCCCGCGAAGGCCCACAGACCGCGTTCTGGCAGTACGCCCGGTTGAACAGCAGGCCCCGATCCGCCAGGCGGTCGAGGTGGGGCGTCCGCACGGGCGCCGCGGCATAGGCCCCGATCCACGGGCGCATATCGTCGGCAATAAGGAGCAGCACGTTGGGAGCGGGCGCGGCGAAGGCGGCCGTCGAATGGACGAGCAGCAGGGCGGCGGGCAACAGCGTGGCGGGCGACAGCCCGCAAGATCGGAATAGGGACATGGGTCTTGCTCCGGATTCGTTTTCGGGGCCATGGTCGCCGAGTGCACCCGGGCCAGCATGCCGGAAATCAGTGGCGGATGCACGCGTGGTTCGTCTCAGGGGCGCCCAACAGTATCGATAAATCTGACTCTAGCGACATTGTAAGCCGGAGGGTGGGGCCTACGCAAGGGCCTGAAACTTAGCTATTCTTCGCGTTTGGCGTGTTTAGATGGGGTTTGGGAAGTGCTTGACAAGGATGAAAGCTTGTGTTAACTTGACATGGTCGATACACTCAGCACGTGGTGGTCGATTCAGTCGGGATGGTGTGGCGAGCCGGTTCGGGCGCGGGCCCGGCGGCGACGCGGATCGTGCAGGCGTTTTTATTCATGGTTTTGGCGCATTAATTCAACAGAGGAGAAGAAGTCATGACAGGCAGAAGGCGAGGATTTACCCTGATAGAGTTGCTCGTGGTCATCGCGATCATCGGCATCCTGGCGGCGATTCTACTGCCGGCTCTGGCCCGGGCGCGCGAAGCGGCCCGGCGCGCGAGCTGCCAGAACAACCTCAAGCAGTGGGGCCTGATTTTCAAGCTCTACGCCGGTGAGAGCGAAGGGGAACGATTCCCGTCCGGCTCGCAGTGGATTGCGGGCGGCTGGATCTGGTCGATGGGGGTGGACAGCGAAGCGCTGTACCCGGAATACTGGACCGACCCGAACATCACCATATGTCCCTCGGATTCGCGCAATGGCCGCCCGCCGATTTCCAACGGCGCCTCCATCTGGTTTACGGGTTCCGTGGGTATTCAGGAGAACATTGCCGAACAGGTCAACCGGATTCAGGGCAGCACCCCGGAAGCGAACGCGGTGCGCCACGGGATCCTGTCCTGGCCCGTTTCGTACTTCTACATGCCGTATGCGGTAACCACAAGTTCGCAGCTCATGGACGCCTACTACGGCACCTGCTGGTGGTACCTGAATCCGTCGACGCCCAGCCAGCCGGAAATCAGTTACTCCTCCGCGCAGGTCACCGCGGTCGGCGGTCCCCCGGAATGGTCTCGCGTGGTGAAGTGGCAGAACCGTTCGCAGCAGGATATCGCGGCGGGCGCGCCCCAGCTCCCCTCGACCTACCTCAGCTTCCTGCCGGTCGGCGATGACAACGGCGCGCTGCTGACCTCCGGGTACAAGCGAACCCGGGAAGGCATCGAGCGCTTCTTCGTCACCGATATCAACAACGCGGGCGCGTCGGCCAAGGCGCAATCGGAAGTCATTGTCATGTTCGACGCGTGGTCCGGGTCGGAGACTCAGTCCGTGGAGGGCATCTCCAACGTCGCGCAGTTTAACCACATTCCCGGCGGCGTAAACGTGCTGTACATGGATGGCCACGTGGGCTATGTGAAGTACAACGATGGCGCGCCGGTAAATCCGGCCAGCGGCCCCGGAAGCAATGGCGTGTGGCCCCTCAGCGTGTTCCTGGTGGGCGATCTCACCCGGGGCGCCGGCTTCGGCTGATACCTTCTTGCATCGTAATCGGCGGCGGCGCGGGGCCGCGAGGCGCCCGCGCCGCCCAAATCCAGACCCAGGTTGGAGCATGGCCCGTGGAAAAAAAGACAAAGCGGCGGCATAAGCATAGGAAACCCCGTCCAGATACGCCATCGGGCGGACCAAAACCGTCGAAATTGCAGAGGAAGCTCTCCCGATTCGGAAGAAAACTGGCGAAACTGGTTCCGTCCTTTCCGAAGGGGGCCGGCAAACGGGCGGAAACCCCGTCCCGGGCCGCGTCCAAGTCTGGGACGAAGGGGATTCCCCGGCTCGCCCTGTTAATTCCCCTCCTGGTCGCGGGGGCGGCGCTCGCCGTTTTTCTGCGCAGTTGCAACTCCACCCAGGTGGTTATCGAAGAGAACGAGGAGATGATCCGGGTAAGGCAGATGATGAACCAGGTTCTGGAGCAGCAACAGCAGCAGAGCGGGCCGTGAGGGCGCGCGGGCGCGGGCCGCGGCCACCGCATCAACACCCCGTAGTACCGCTGGGCTCGAAAGGAGCAGCCATGCGCGGGGCCATCGCATGTCTCGCCATGCTGCTGGCCGCCGGTACGTCGCCCCGCGAGGGCGCCGCGGCGGCGGAACCCGCCGACATCGTCGGAATCAACCATATCAACAGCTTTTATCACTTTACCGGCGGCGACTATATAAACGAAGGGGCGGATCAGATTCTGGCGTTGGGCAGCCGTGTCATCAAATTGATTATTCGCGACCGGCTGGAGGGCTACTACAAGTTCAACACCAAATGGCCGGAAATCACGAGCCTGGTCCAGGCGGCGAAGACGCCCTACTTCCGGGAGGTGTTTTCCAAGCCCTTTACCGCCTTTGTGCTCATGGCCTATGCGCCCGGCCCCGAAATTCACTACTTCACGGGCGGTATGACCCCGGAAGACGAGACGCGCGAACGGGACGCCTTCTATGAATTCACAAGCTATCTGCTCACCGAATACCGGGGCTCCGGAAAGACCTTCGTGCTTCAGAATTGGGAGGGCGACTGGGTGCTGACGCCCCCGCCGCTCGATATGGACAAGAAGCCGGACCCCGTGGCGGTGGACGGCATGATCAAGTGGCTCAATGCGCGCCAGGATGGCGTGCGGCGCGCAAGGGAAGCGCTGGGAATGGACGGCGTGCGGGTGTTTCACGCGGCCGAAGTGAATCTGGTCGAGAAGGCGCAACTTGGCCATCCCACGGTAACCAATGATGTCCTGCCCCATACAAGTTGTGATCTCTATTCCTATTCCGCCTACGACACGATGGCGCAGAGTGAGGAGAAGTATCGCGCGGCCCTCGCCTACCTGGCCGAAAAAGCGCCCGACAGCGAGCACTTCGGCGCGAAGAATGTTTATGTGGGCGAGTTCGGGTGGCCCGAAAGCCTGGTTAGCGAGGAGCAGCGCCTGAACATGATACGCTACAGCGTGGAAGCCGCGCTGGAGTTCGGCGCGCCCTACATCCTCTTCTGGGAATTGTATTGCGATGGGCCGAAGGCGGGAAGCGCGCCGCCATATGAAAACGGCGAAATGATGGGCAACTGGTTAATCCGGCCCGACGGATCCAAGTCGCCCGCCTGGCGCTATTTCAGAAATCTATTCGCCGCAAACGCGGATTGAGCGGCGGATACGCGCCAGCCGCGGACAGTCGCGCCGGCGCGGGTTGAATTCACGTTCGAATAGGCTGGAAAGGTATTGGTATGGGTTCAAAGGCAATTGGAGTAATGGCGGCCGCGCTGGCCGCCCTGTGCGCGGTCTTCGCGGGGTGCCAGCCCCAGCCGGCGGTGGACGGCGGACGGATCACGGTCGGCGCCATCGTTTTTCAGGAAGATCAGTACTTCCGCCTGATCGCGCAAGGCATGCGCGACGCCGCCGCAAAGCTCGACGTGAACCTCATGCTGAATAACAGCTTCGGAACGCTCGACAAGGAAATCGCCATCATCGACACCTACCTCGCCAATCGGGTGAACGCCCTCGTCATAGCCCCGTTGAGCCCGCAGAGTTCCATCCCCGCGCTCAAGCGGACCCACGACCGGGGGATACCCGTCATTACTTACGACGCGCACGTGGAGGCCGACTTTCCCGCAAGCAACATCCGCAGCGATCAGCTCGAACTGGGCCGCATCACGGGCGAGGCGGCCCGGGCGTTCATCGAAAGCCAGCTCGGCGGCAACGCCAGGATCGCCATCGTGCAGTACATCGCGCTGGCCCCGGAAACCGCCAGCCAGCGCGTGAAGGGCTTCAAGGATGAAGTAACAAAGCTCCCCGGCGTCGAAATCGTCACCGAGCAGGACGCCTGGCTCGCGCCGGAGGCCACCTCGCTCGTGGAAAACATGCTGACGGCCCGGCCGGATATCGATCTGATCTGGGCGGCCAACGAGGGCGGCACCGTCGGCGCGGTTAATGCGGCGGGCGCGGCGAACCGGAAAACACCCGATCACCATGTGTACGTCTTCGGCACCGACATGAGCGAACAGATCGGGGCCTTTCTGCTCTCCGGGGAAAACGTCCTGCAGGCCGTTACGGGCCAGAAGCCCTTCGATATCGGCGCCCAGGCGGTTCAGGCGGCCGTGGCCGTGTTGAATAACCAGCCGGTGGAGAAGAAAGTGGCCCTTCCGGGGCTCCTTTTCTCGCGCAACAACCCCGCCGAAATTGAGGAGTACCTGGCCCTGCTCAAAGAGCTCGCCAGCTGATCGCCATGATGACCGAACCCCAAGTCGAAGCCAGAAATATTACCAAGGTTTATCCCGGCACGGTGGCGCTGAAGGGCGTGAGCCTTGCCTTTATGCCGGGCGAGGTGCACGCGCTCATCGGCAAGAACGGCGCGGGCAAAAGCTCCCTCGTGAAAATTCTCTCCGGCGCCGCCCGGCCCACGGAGGGCCGCATCCTGGTGGGCGGGCGGGAGGTGGAGCTCCGCTCGCCCGGCGACGCCTTCCAGAAGGGCGTCGCCACAGTCTACCAGGAGCTCAGTCTCGTGCCGGGCCTCAGCGTGGCCCACAACATGCTCCTGGCCAACCTCCCCACGAAGTTCGGCGGAATCTGCATTGACTGGACGGCGGTCTATGATCGCGCCGCGGCCATTCTCGAAAGCCTGAACCTCAACATCAATCCCCACCGGCCCGTCAATACCCTCGGGATGGCAAGCCAGCAAATGGTGGAGATCGCCAAGGCGATGTCGTTCGAGCCGCGTGTTCTGATGCTGGACGAACCCACCTCCTCACTCGCAAACGACGAAACGGACAGCCTCTTCCGGCTGATCCGAGAGCTGGCCGCCAAGGGCGTCGCCATTATCTACATCTCCCACCGCCTCCAGGAACTGAAGCGGATCGCGGACAAGGTCTCCGCGCTGCGCGACGGGGAACTCGTGGGGACGATTCCGATCGAGGAAGCGGATCCCGCCACCGTCGCCCACATGATGTTCGGCGAGGTCGTGCCCCGCCATCGTCCGGAAAACCTGGAGGCGGGGGAGGGCACGGTGCTCGAAGTGCGCGGCCTGGAACGCGCCGGCAAGCTCCACGGCGTCTCCCTCTCGCTCAACCGCGGCGAAATACTCGGTATCGCCGGGCTCGTCGGCGCGGGGCGCACGGAACTGCTGCGTTCCATCAGCGGCGCGGACGGGATCGATTCCGGCGAAATCATCATCGACGGCCACGCCGTCACACGGCCGACCCCGGCGAGGATGAAGGGGCTCGGCATCGGGCTCATCCCGGAAAACCGGAAGGAAGAGGGCCTCGTGCTCAGCCTGAACACCCGGGAGAACATTTGTCTCGCGAGCCTGGGCCGGATCGCCTGGCGCGGCGTGATCTGGAAGGCCCGCCAGGCCCCCGCGGTCCGCCGGAACGTCGAAGGGCTCCATATTGCCGTGCACGACGTGGAAGCCCCCGTCACGACGCTCAGCGGCGGCAACCAGCAGAAGGTGGTGGTCGGGAAGTGGCTCAACACGGAACCGCGCGTCCTCCTCCTCGACGAGCCGACCCGGGGCATCGATATCCAGGCCAAGCAGCAGATCTTCCAGTTGATCTGGGATCTGAGCAAGCAGGGTATCAGCACGATTTTCGTATCGAGTGAACTTGAAGAGCTGGTCGACGTCTGCCACCGCATCGTGGTTATGCGCGAGGGCCGGATCGTCGGGGAAGTCTCCCCGGATTCGATCACGCCGCAGAAGTTGTTTGAGTACTGTGTGGGCGCGGGCGCGCCGGTGGAAGGTGTATCAAATGCTTAAAGCAGTCCTGGGCGGAGACGCCCGGCAATGGTTGTCCCGGTCCGTGATGGATCTTGTGCTTCTGGCAATTTGCATCGTGCTCGCGTTCACCGCCCCGAACTTCCTGTCGCTGGAGAACTTCCTCAATATCCTGCGCGCGGTCTCCATGATGGGCCTCATCGCCTTCGGCATGACCATGGTCATCATCTCCAAGGAGATCGACCTGAGCGTCGGTTCGGCCGTGGCCCTCTCCGGCTGCATCGCCGCCAGACTGATGCAGATGGGGGTCCCGATTCCCCTCGCCATGGTCATTACCCTCGTTACCGGCGCGCTGATCGGCGCCTTCACGGGATTCATACGTGTCAAGTTCGAGGTGCCCTCCTTCATCACCACACTCGCGCTCTTCACCGCCGAACGCGGCGTCGCCCTGATGATCACAAATGGCTTCCCCATCGCGATTACCTCCGAGTGGTACGCCTTCCTGGGCGGCGGATACGTTTTTGGTATTCCGTTCCCCGCCATCATATTCATCATCGCCTTCGCGGCCATCCATTTCCTCATGAAGTACACCGTCTTCGGCGGCGAGGTCTACGCCGTGGGCGGAAACGACGAAGCGGCGCGCCTCTCCGGCATCAACGTGGGCCGGGTGCGCATTCTCGTCTTCTCGATCACCGGCGGGCTTGCGGCGCTCAGCGGCCTGCTGATGTCCTCCCGGATCGCAAGCGGATCGCCGACCCTCGCCATGGGGCTGGAGCTCGATGTGATCGCCGCGGTCATCATCGGCGGAACCAGCTTCACCGGCGGCATCGGCACCGTCCGGGGCACCCTGATCGGCGTGCTGTTCATCGGCGTCATCACCAACGGCATGACGCTGCTCAATCTGGATGTCTACTTTCAATACATCGTGCGCGGTGGCCTGATCCTGGCCGCCGTGCTGGCAAACCGGCTGCAGGAGGTCAAGAAATGAACGCAAGAATCGCAATGTTGCTCGCCCTGGCGGCGGTCTGGGCGGGAGCCATGCCCGCCGCGGGCGCCCAGGAAACGTCCAGTTCCTGGGACAAGCCGCCGATGATCGGCATGTACGTGCACCAGCACTGGTCCTACAACCACCCGTATGCCGCGCGCACGTGGAACATGGACGACTGGAAAGGCTACCTGGACGGCCTGAAGAGAATCGGCTTCAACACCGTGCTGATCTGGCCGGTGCTGGAGACCATGCCCGATCCATTGACGCCGAGCGACGAGGAGAACCTCGAAAAAATGGCGGCGGTCGTCGATTTCGCGCACTCGCAGGACATGCGGGTCCTCATCGCGCTCTGCCCCAATGTCATCGCGAAGAACGACGAGGCCAGCAAGTACACCTTCGTCGAGCGCCCCTTCTTCTACACGGACCAGCGCGTCAACCCGGCGGACGCCATCGCAATGGGCAAGATGCTCGAATGGCGCAAAAAGATCTTCACGCCCCTGAAGAAGATTGACGGCGTCCTGATCATCGACAGCGATCCCGGCGGCTACCCGGGCTCGGACAATGTCGAGTTCGTTTCGCTGCTGAACTCCCACCGTACCATGTTCAACGAGCTGAACCCGGATATCGAGCTGTACTACTGGATCCACGCGGGCTGGGAAGCCTACTGCCGCTTCTACGAGACCGCCGAATTCGCCATGGGGGAAACCGACGAGATCCAGGAGGCCATCTCGCTGCTGGCCAAGGTCAATCCCGAACCCTGGGGGCTCGCAAGCGGCCGCGGGCCCGGTGTCGCCGATTTTATCGGCAGGCCGGACCGTGTCCTCAACTACCAGTACGGCGCGATCGAAGGGGAGCCCAGTTTCCCCATGCTCAATTTCGGCACCGAGCGGGCGTACGTCGTAGGCAAGAACAAGGGTGTGCGCGGCACCCTTGGCAATTCGCAGACCCACTGCCTGCAACTCCCCAACGCCTTCCTGTTCGCCCGCGGCGCGAATGACCTGCCCATGCCCGAGCGTGGCGACTACGTGACCTTTGCGGAGCGCCTGCTGCCCGGACACGGTGAAACCATCGTCGCCGGGTGGGAAGCGGTGAACCAGATCGACCCCGCCATCATTGAGGCGGCGGAGGCCAACGTGACCGCCATGCTGAACACCGAGCTGAAGCCGGGCGACCTCGAAGGGCTCCTGTTCGGCGATCCCGCGCGTTTCGTGAAGGACCTGGGCCACGTCCTGCGATTCCGCGCCACGCTGGAACGATTCCGCGCCGCCGCGTTGGAAGGCGCGGACAAAGCCGTCGTGGCGGAAACCATGGCGGCCTTCGTCAAGGAAGCATCCGACTGGCAACAGGTCCATGACTACAAAAACAACTGGTACATGCCGCGCATGGAAGAGGCGCTGGTGAAGGTCGATCCGGCGGTGTACGGCCCCTTCTTCGTGCGCGATCAGAACGCCTACAAGGGCGAGGGCGACACCCCCTTTGAGCAGGTGCAGAACGCCTACAAGAAGGTGGAAACCTTCACGCCGCGCTTGATCGAAGCCATGAAGAAGACGGTCGCGGAACTGATGTCACTTTAGCCGAACGATGTACAGTGGCCAAACTAGAGCGACTTGCAAAATAAAGGCGACGCGCAACTATGGAGTGCCGGCAGATTTCGCCGCTGGCGCAAGACAGCTATAGAGCGCCGGCGGCCCGCCGGCAAATTGCGCCCCCGGCGCAAGCCAGCTACGGAGCGCCAAGGCGCGCCGGCAAATTGCGCCCCCGGCGCAAGACAACTATGGAGCGCCAAGGCGCGCCACCCGGGCGCTGAAGGCGGCCGGACGCGAATGAGAAAGGCTCTGAAAGAATGAACCGCAGGGAATTTCACAAGACATGCGCCCTCGGCGCGGCTTCCGCCATGCTGGGCCAGCGCGCCGTTGCCGCGGCGGGGGAGAATCCCCGGAAGCCCTTCAAGCTTCGGGGCGTCTACTTTCACGACGGGTTCACCGTCGATCCACAACATCACGCGCCGCTCCACTGGGGCCGCGAGGAGTGGCTGCGCCAGATTCGGTGGCTGCACGCGTGCGGCGTGAACGCGGTCGAGTTCGCCACCATGCTCGAATTCAATCGCATCCCGCAGACCGAAATGGAGCGCGAGAAAATCGAGGACCGCAGGCTCGTGTTGGAGCTGGCCCACTCGCTCGGTCTGGAATTCGGTTACATCCTCACCAATACGGTCGTCAGCACCGTGCCCGAGGGCGAGGAGCCCGGCCACCAGCTGCTCAACCGCGCGGTCCAGCTCTGCCCGCAAGATCCCGGAAATTTTGAGAAGACCATCGCCCTCCAGGAATGGTACATGGACACCTACAAGGAGGCCGATTTCTTCGACGAGTTCGCCGCCGACTGGGGCGGGTGCCATTGCGGCCAGTGCGCGGTTCCCGACTTCATGCGCTATGTGGATACCCTCGCCAAAAAACTCCAGGCGAAGAATCCAGATGCGCGGATGTACGCCAACACCTGGTGCATCGCCTACTGGGGCCCCGGCCCCGAGGAGCAGGGCTGGGAGAAGGTTTTCGACAACGAGATCCGCGGATCGCGCGAGGTGATCGAACTGCTCGACACCATGCCGAAAAACGTGCACCTCGCCCTGCCGTGCCACCACCTCTACCGCCCGCTCGTCTACACCACCAAGGGCGGCAAGGCCAACACCCCGGTCTTTCCGACCCGCGAGGACATCAAGAAAGTTGAGGCGATGGGCCGGGGCGTCCTGGCGTGGCCCCATTTTGTGATGGACGACGACACCGGCCGCGCGCCGCAGTGGGGGCTGGTCCACAGCGAGGTGCGCTACATCCGCGATTTGCTCCAGCGACTCCAGGAAACCGGCATCGATCAGGTCATGGGTAACCTCTACTTGCCCTATTTGCAACTGTCGAACACCTACGCTTACGGCCGCCTGCTGGACAATCCCGATACGGAGCCCATGGTCATCCTTCAGGACTTCGCGAAGCTCGTCGCGCATCGGGACGACGCCGATCAACTCGCGGAGGTGCTCGCCTGGCTGGAAAACCACAGCTACTGGGAAGAGCAGATGCCCAAGGATGGCCGCCTGCCCGAATTGCCCTGTTCCCTGGATAAGGCGGGCGCCCTCAACGCCATCGCCGCCATCCGCCCCAATGCGTCCCCGGAGATGCCCGTGCCCTACGCCCCCGACGCGTGGTTCAAGGATGTGGCCCGCTCCATCGAAAAAATGACCTGGGTGACAGAATAAACCGAGATTCACGTTGGCGTTATGTCGTCTGCTGGCCGCCATCGGGACGCTACTGAATCAGCGCAATTGTGCCACGCGATCCGGCAACGCCGGTTCGTGTGCCCGTTGGAAGACTTACCCAACCATGGTTTTTGAAAGCCTGGAGTTGTCTATGAAGCCGTGGAGATTCACCTTTTTCCTCGCCCAGGTCCTCCTGATCACGCTGGCCTGTGGAAGCGCTATCGCCGCCCCGCAAACGCCCGTGCAGGTCGTCCTGCCCGATGACCTCGCGGCGGCGCTCGCCGCCGATCTGCCCCCAAACCTCCAGCCCGTGCCCCGCTCCGGACTGGACGCGGAAGCGCTCGTGGCGCACGCGGCGGCCGGCGGCGCCATCGTCTGGATCGGTTCGCCCGACGGGCTGCCGCCCGAGTTATGGATCCAGAGTTTCGAACTGTCACCGGAACCCCTGAATATCTCCCAGGCCGCCGCCGCGCCCGTGGACCTGCCCGCGGCCTTTCAAATGATTGCCCGCGCGGAATCGGCCTTCCTCTACAGCGCAAACGAATTCCCCAAGCACAACATCGACGAGGAAATTCGGGCCGATTTCCTGCCCATCCTGGCGGCGCGGGATCGTTTCGGCGAAGTCATCGGTTATCCCGGCGTGCTGGTGAGCCATGTCGCGCCGTCGCTCGTGAAGAACCGTTTCGATGGCTGCCAGGCGTATTTCTTCTTCTTTGAAGACCCCCTCGCCGCCCGGCACGAGAATCGGTGGCGGGAACTCCTCGCCGCCATCGCCCTGCGCCACGAAAGCGGGCTACAAGTGGAGTATGTCGAAACAAACTACGCTTCCTACCGCCCCGGCGAACGCGCCCAGATTCGCGCGCGCATTCGCAACTTCCGAAGCGCGGGCGCGTCCCTCAACGTGCGCTTTTCCATCGCCGCGCCCGGCGATTCGGCGTGGCGCACGCTCGCCACGGTCCGGCGCGTCGCCGGGGGCGACAGCGCAACGGAGGCCGTGGCGGATTTCCCCGTCAGCGGCCCCGATGGATTGCACCGGATCCGCGTCGAAGTCCTGCAGGATGTCGCCTTGGCCGAAAAGACCGCCGTGCTCGGCGCCCCCGAAGTCATTGAGGCCCGCGAAACCGCCATCGTGGTGCTCTCGGAGGGATGGTCCACGCCCGAACTCCTCACCGTAGACGGCCTGAATTTCGCCATCGCCGGAGAACCGGGTTTCTACGCCGGCACGCATTACTACCCGTCGAATGTCTGGTGGGAGTGGGCCTGGCGCGATTTCCGGCCCGCGCTGGCCGACCGCGATTTCCGCGGCATGCGCCAGGCGGGCAACCGCATCGTGCGCGTCTGGGCCGACCCCACGCTGGACGAAATATCCCTGCGCGCCAAGGACGCCGCCGTGTGGATCGCCGCATCCCACGGCATCGTGCTGGATGTGTGCGTGTTCAATCAGTGGGTGCGCGACTTGAGCTATCCCGGCGAGGACGGCGCCCAGGTCGACTTCGAATTTCGCCACCCGAAGGACTTCAACCTCTACAGCTTTTCGCTGCGCAACTTCGATCACCAGCGCAACTACATCCAGACACTCGCCCGCCGCTGGCCGCGCGCCGGCAACGTGCTCTACAACCTGGCGAACGAAACCTACGTAAAAGATCCCGACGCGTCGCAGATGGATCCCGAGGTCCGCGCGTGGGACGAGGCGGCGTTGCCCTCCGGCGAGCGGCGCGACTCCCTGCTGTTTCAGCGCTGGGGCGAGGAACTCGAACAGGCCGTGCGGGATGCCGGCGGCGCGCAGATGGTCTTCCCGGGCTACATGTTCTCCCTGAGCATAGGCGGCGACGCCTTTCTGGGCAACGCCCTGGCGCCCTTCATGACCTGGCACGGCTACTTCTCACCGGAGGGCATTGGCCAGACTGTGCATTATTTTGATTCGATTTCTTCCGATCGCCCGCTCCTGCTGGAAGAATTTGGCAACCTGGGTTGGAACAACGCCGTCCACTATGACGCCGCTATGCACTATGCCCTCGCCGCGGGCGCCGGCGCAGCCATGTCCTACGAATGGGGCATCAGCTGGATGGCCCGGGAATCCTCCTTCGTGCCCCTGCCCATGCGCGACGCGCTGGAAGGCGCCGACCCGCGCTGGTTCCAGCCCATTGTGGACTACGCGCGCGAAAACGCCAGCGAGTCGGGGGTGGGCATCGCGCCGTGGCCGAGCGGATGGGGCTACGGCTCCATATACCATGGCACGCCCTTTCCCGCGGAAGCCGCCGAGGCCGTCCAACGCATGGCCCGGTTCGGCGATCGCTTCGCGCGCGCCAGCCAACCGGAATCCGTGTATGCCGTCATTCCAGAGGCGAACACCGTCACACTCAACACCGCCATGCCGATGTTCAAGCACCTGTGGGCGCGCGGCGTGCGCTTCGGCGTCTGGCAGGAGGTCCACCTCGATGCCCTTCCCGATTCCGCGAAGTGGGCGATTTTGCCCGCGCCGCTCTCCACGGACCAGGCCCAGGCCGCATTGCGGGAGCGCCAGGCGATGGGCCTCGTGGTGCTTGATGGCGCGGCCCTGACCGATGAAGCCATGACCCAGCTCCCCGCCGTGGACTTCGCGCCCGCGGACGGAATCAACATGCTCGTCCGGCATACCGTACACGGCCCCTTGTACGCATTCCTGAGCGAACGAATCGATGTGGATCTAACGGCCCGGATCGATGGGAGGGAGGTAACCGCGGAGCTGGACAACTACGTGCTCGTGCAGTCGTCGCCCGGGGGCCCGACCCTGATCGAAGCATCGGGCACAGTGGCTGTGGACGGTGATCCCGTCTTTTCGGCGGAAGGAGGCCGGGTCATCGCCGCTTCGGTGGACGGATCGCCGCTGCGTTCCGCCGCACGATGGAAAGTCGCTGTCAGCAGCGCCCCGACTGTGCTCGACGTTCCGCGCGCCATCGCCGGGGTGGAGGTGCTGCGCAACGATAGCGGCCAGACCGCCCGCGTGGAAATCGCGCCCGGCGCTACCCAGATCACCATCGACCGCGAAATGGCCCGGTACCCCGTATTGATCAAATTCCAGGCGCCCGCCCAATGACCCCGCCGGCCCTGGACGCAACACATGCAGGTGTATAGTTCAATGAAACCCGTTCGATTGGCTGCCAATCTCATCCTGCTCCTCGCGATTCTGGCCGCAACTTCGCCTGCCCCGGCGGAGTTTGTACCCCTGGAAGGCATGGCAATCCAGGGCCCGATCACGCCTTCGGAAGGGGAACTGCTCGCGGTGCGGGCGTTCAATATGCGCCTGGCCCAATTCACTGGAACGCCGGCTCCAGTGCTCTGGGGCGCCGCCAACAACCCGCCCGCCACGCTGCTCGTGGGTACGCGTGTAAGCCAGCCCGACGCCTTCGCGGAGTTCGCGGGAGCGCTCCCCGACGTCCCAAATAGCGACGCGGCGGATCAGTCGTATCGTATCGCGTCCACAGAATCCCGCATTGTCGCATTGGGGGCCGGCGCATCGACCTCGGGTCGATCCTCCCTCGGGCTTGGCTACGCCCTGGGTGAGTTGCTCCGCCGCCTCGACAAGCGCGACGGCGTCTGGGGTTTTGAGCTTCCGGACTACCCCATCACCGGCGCGCCCGCGATGCCAAACCGAACGCTCTACCTGAACAGCGGCGCGGGCCGGCCCAAAGGCGTTTCCCTGGAACATCTTTCCGAGGCCGAATTGACGGGCTATGTCGATTTCCTCATCGAATCGGGCATTTCTCGCTTGTCCTTCTGGCAGGTCCACCCCGGTTACCTCTATCCGGGGAATGCCGAAGCGCAGCGGCCTGGCAACGTACGCATTCACCAGGTGCTGCGCACGATCTTCGACTACGCGCGCCGCCGGGGCCTCGAGGTCTACCACCAGTTGACCCCGGCCTATATCGACCCGAGCCCGCTCGGCGATCCGGATCGCTATCGCGGCGTCGGCTGGTACACCGAGAAGGCGGGCCACGGCGGCATCTGCTGGAGCCAACGCGAGGTCCGCGAACTCGCACAGAAAATGGTGCGCCTCGAGATGGAGTACTTCTCGCCGGTCGACGGCTACGTCGTGTGGTTCTATGATCCGGCGGGCTGCTTCTGCGATCAGTGCAAGCCCAACCAGGCCGGCGTTCTCTACGATCAGTATCAGAGCATCGCCGCGCGCGCGAACGACATCAGTCCCAGAGCCCGCATGCAGGCCGTACTCTGGCCCACATGGATTTTCCCGCAATACGAGCACGAGGGCATTCCCTTCAATGCGGAGGAGCGCGACGCCTTCGTGAAGGACTTCCTCGGGCGGCTTGCGGCGGCAAACCCGCCGCGCACGGTCTCCATCATGGACAGTTGCGAAGGCGAGTACACGAATATCTTCAACGGGCTCGTGGACCCCACCGTTTTCCAGCGCAACGGGTTTATCTACAGCCTGCTCGGCTATCCGGGCGAAACCGCGAATATCTTCATGCCGTACCGATTCGGGCAGCAGGGCAGCGTGCTGGGGAAGGCGCGCGATGCCGGCCTGGAGGAGTCCACCCTCTATGATCACTATGCGCCGGTGAGCCAGCCGGTCGTGCATGGCTTCGCGCGCATCCTGTATGACAAGACGATCGACGGCCCCGCCGCCCTTGCGTCGTATGCCGCCACCGTGGCCAAGGCCGATGCGCGTGCGCCGTTCACCGCCATGCTGGAGGCCCTCGGCGCCATGGACGACGCCACGACCTATGAGGAGCGCGAGACGCACCTGGATGCCGCGGACGCCGCCTGGCGGATGGCCGCCGAAAGCCCCGATCTGCACGTGTCCCGCGAATGGATGGACGGCTACCTGCGCGCGCAGCGCCACTACCTGGCCATGGCGCGCACAACCACACCCGAATCCTTCCTCCAGGCCTATGAGGCGTTCAAGGCCGGCATCGGCGCCATTCCCATGTACGAGGATTTCGCGGCGCGCTCCCTCACGCCGAAGGTTGTCGCGGAAATGCAGGTCGGTACTTACTGGCGCCACCCCTGTGGCGACGCGACATCGAAGGGCGTTCCCACGCATTAGCAACCCACCCACATCCGCGGAGGAATGAACGTGCTGAATAAGCCGCATACAACCATCGCCGGGGCGCTGCTCGCCCTGCTGCTGGCCGCGCACGCGCCGCTGTGCAAGGCGGAACACTTCGTGCCGGTGCGTGACATGGTAATCCATGGCCCCGGAACGCCAACCGAGGCGGAGCTGCTCGCCGTGCGCAGCTTCACCGGGGCCGTCGCGCGCATTACGGGGGCGCCGCTTCCACAGGCCTGGGGCGGCGACGTCGCGGTGGGGGAGATCCCGCTTCGCGTGGGAAACGCCACCACGCTCGGTGCGCGGCTCGAATCGGTTGACCGCTCCGAGCTACCGGCGGGCGATGCGGACGCGCGGCGCCAGTCCTACGTCGTCGCGGCGTCTCCGGATGGCGGTATTCTCGCGGCGGGCCTCGGCGAGGAGGAGGAGGCGCGCGCCTTTCTCGGCCTGGGCTACGCCCTGGGCGACTTGCTGCGACGCCTGGATATGCGTGATGGCGCGTGGGGCTTCGTCTTGCCGGAGGAACCCATCCTCGCCGCGCCGGCCATGCCCAACCGCACGCTCTACCTCATGAACAGCAACCACATGAACCCCGGCCTGTCGATCGAGTACTTCAGCGAGGCGGATATCGAGGCCTACGTGGATTTCCTCGTCGAGGCGCGCTACTCCAGGGTCTCCCTCTGGCAGTGGACCGCAAACATGCTGTACCCCGGTAATTTCGAGGAAAATCGCGCCCGCAACCAGATGACCCACCGCGCCATGCGCCACCTGTTTCGCTATGCGCGCCAGCGCGGCCTCCACGCCTACCACCAGCTCGCGCCCATGCACGCCAACGTCAAGCTATTGCCCGACGACCCGAAATTCCGGGCGACCGGCTACTATGCTCCGAACAGCATTTGCTGGGCCCAGCCCGAAGCCCGCGACCTCGCGAAAAACATGGCGCGCCTGGAGATGGAGTACTACGGGCCCGTGGACGGCTATATCGTATGGTTCTACGACCCGGGCGGCTGCTTTTGCGACGTATGCAAGCCGAACCAGGCCCAACACTTGTTCGAGCAATTCACGATGGTGCATGAACTATCGAAAACCATCAGCCCCGGTGCGGAATTCCAGGCCGTGCTCTGGCCCACGTGGTGTTTTCACGAGTACACGGACCGCGGCATACCCTACGAGGACCCCGAGGAAGTGAACGCCTTCGTCTCCGATTTCCTCGGCAAGATGCGAGGCGCGTTCGGACCGCGTGAAATCACCATCATGGACACGGCGGAACTGGAAGGCTCGAACATCTACAACGGCCTCGTGGATCCAGCCGGCTTCAAGCGCTCCGCCTTCCTCTACAGCGTCATGGGACTGCCGAGTGAGTCCGTGTTCCCCTTCGCCTCCTTCAAAATCAACGAGATCGCCCGCGTCATGGGCCGCGCGCGCGACCGGGGCGTGGAGGACGCAAACTTTTTCATCCAATACGCCAACGTGAACCGACCGTCGGTGTACGCCTTCGGTCATGTGCTGTACGACCGAAACACCACGGCGGAGGCCGTGCTTCGCGGATTCGCCGCAACGGAGGCCGCTGGCGAAGCGCGCGAACTCCTGTATCATGTTCTTGATCGCCTGGAGGCCATGCAGGCGGCCGCGACCTACGACGCAAAGGAGACAGCGCTCGGCGAGGTGAAGACCGCCTGGGAGGCGCTGAGCGCGCATCCCCGCTACCTCGGCAACCGCGAATGGCTTGAGGGATTCGTGCGGTCGCAGCAACACTACCTCGGCATGGCCCGCGCCGCGTCGGAGGTGGAATTTACCGATCAGCTGAATACGCTCAAGGCAAAACTCGCCGAAATTCCGATGTGGGAAGATTTCGCGAGACGTGTACTGAGCCCGGCTCTCGCCGCGGGCCACATTCAGACGTACTGGCGCGGCCCGCTCAACGACCCGAATATCGTGGGCCTTCCGAAGTAGCAGCCGATGCCTCGGCGTCCTGGCATCGGTTTGGGTGACACTTTAGCTGCCTGAACGAGCATGTATAGTCCCAGGCACGCCGGCAATTTGGGAGGAAGCACGGTAAGAGGATCGCGGGCATTCCTGCCTGCGGCAACGCCCGCTTCGGCATTCGACGGGCATGGCTCGCCTGGAATAGGACCCACGCATCCCCAAAACCGGAATGCAGTGGGGGCCGGGGTCAATTCACAAGCGCAGCGATCACATCAAGTATTGCGCTCCCGCTGCCGCAGGCAGGCCGAAGGTGCGCCGTGGCGTAAATGTCCGCGATCTCTTGATTCACGCTCTCGTGACCGAAAAATGCGTTAACACCGGGGGAACTTCATTACGCTATAGTGTTACCGGTTCGGTAGCCATCGCCATTTTCGCAGGAGAGAGCGCCCGCGCGACAATGCGCCGAAGGCGCGCATCATACCAGCCCGGAACAAGGGCCCGGGATCATCGGCCATGGAAGGCAGGGGAGAGGGCTGAAGGCTCGTATCATGGATGCATGGCGCCAGCCAGCCCCGTCAGTGGCGCCCGGACTTGGGCCGGCCGGTCGACGCACGCTCCACCACGCGCGGCACGATCAGAATCTCGCGCGGACGGACGCTCGACTGGCGCGCGTCCATCCGCTGGAGGATGCACTCGGCGGCCTTGCGGCCAATCTGCTCCTCGTGCTGCTCCACAGTCGTGAGCGGTATTTCCAGGTACTTCGCCGCCAGCACGTCGTCATACCCCATCAGCGAGATATCGCCGGGAATCGAGTAGTCATTGGCGCGAAGCAATTGCATGGCCTGCATCGCAAGCATATCGTTGACCGCAAAGACCGCGGTCAGGTGTTCCCGGCGCACAAAGTCCACAAATCCCTGGCCCAGCTGCTTGTGCGCGCCGGCGCTGAACACCCGGTTCTCGGGAAGGGAGAGCCGGTGCTCCGCGAGCGCCTGCTTGAAACCCTCCAGGCGCGCCCGGGACGTGAACACCCAGTCCACATAGCCGATTTCCCGGTGGCCCTTCTCCGCCAGGTGCGCCGCCGCCTCGTAGCCGCCCCGGTAGTGGTCGCAGTTGATGAACACGCAGCGGTCAAGCAGATCCTCGGGGCAGTGGTCGATGACCACCAGCGGCGGGCCGGTCACATTCGACGCCAGGTCCATCACCGGCACGCCGCCGGAAATGAGCACAACCCCCGCCGCCTGCTGCCCCGTCATGATCCGGTTGAACAGGCCGCGCTCGGAATCCGCGCGATAGCCCGTGCAGGAAAGCTCCACGATCACGCCCGCTTCCCGCAGGTGTTTTTCGACGCTGCCGACCACCTCCACGTTGAACGGGTTGGACATGTCGGGCACAATCAGCGCCACGCGCTTGCTCGTCCGGATCTGGAGCGCCGCCGCGTCCTGCATGCTCACGAACGTGCCGCGGCCGTGCTCCCGGCGGACGAAGCCCTCCGACTCCATCTCCGTAATGGCCCGCACCGCCGTCACCTTGCTGACCCGAAACTTCTCCATGATCTCCGATATGGAGTAGATCCGGGCGCCGGGGAGAAGCTCGCCGTCACGTATCTGCCCCAGAATCTCGTTGCGTATCTGGATATACTTGGGAGAGGAAGTAGTCACGCGGTGTCGTACCAGAATATCCTGCAAAACGCGCCCGCCGGCCGGAATCCGGCTGCGGAGCGCGAAAAAGTAACAACCTGCCAGTCTATCAGTAGAGCTTATACCACATTGACCAGCCCGGTGCAACGTCAGGGAAATCGCATTTAAACTCGATCTCGGTATATGGGCGTAAACTTGAGTCGATTTGGAACCTTCAATCAACGATAGTGAGCGTTTTGGAGCGCCGGCATCTGTGCCGGCACGGTCAGGGATTCGCCGCAGGCGAAATGCCAGCGCTCCAACACGCGCCCTTTTTAACATTGAAGGTGGTTCATGTGGCGCTCGGCTCAAGTTGGAAGTTTAAATGCGATTGCCCTGGGTGCAACGTTTTCGGAGAACCGGTTGCGCATGCGGAGGGACGCGGTCGCAACGGCGGAAAAGGGTTTTTTCGCTTGAATTTTCGGCGCGTTTATGCTACTGTACCGACCAAGTTTAGAGTTGCAGGACTCTTGCCCGCGTTACTATGCGCCAGCTCCCCGCGGATCCCCTCGAATCGCGGATGCCGCGCCGGCCTCCGGATGGCTCCGCCGGAACGCCGGACGTCCTGATGTGGAGCGTTGTCGGGAGGTATTTGGATGCAAGAACTGGAAAAAGCGCTCGGTATCTCGCTGGCCGGAGAAGCCCGGGAGGAGATTCTGGCCGCGTTCGACGCGCAGATCGAAGCGTGGGCGATTACCATGCCGGCGGTGCAGCCGCTGGTGCTGGATTTCGGCCTCGGACGCTTCAACGAGGTGGGGCTGGTCGAAGCGTGGATCTGCAACGAAACCGGCGCCGGGTACTGCGGCAAATACCTGTTTCTATTCGACGGGCAGCAGTGCCCCATGCACCGTCACCGGCTCAAGTCCGAAACGTTCTTCATCGCCCGGGGTGCTATTGATGTCTGCCTCGACGGGAAAAAATTCCGCTTGAAGGAGGGGGACACCCTCTTCATCGAACCGTGGTCCCCCCACAGCATGACGGGCGTGGGGCCGGCCCTCATCCTCGAGATTTCCACCGCCTGCCTGGTGGACGACAACTATTTTGAAGACCCCAACATCCCCATCGGAGGTAACTTCGGCGGCGGCGTTTTGTAATAAGCCCGCTGACCGATCGGACGCGCTTACTGCGGAACTTTTCGGCGCGACAAACTGGATCGGTCTGGACGCCTGACCAAAAGTAGGATAGGCGTCCCGCCTGTCCATGGACAGCCGAGACACCTGTCCGACCATAAGGAGACTGCGATATGCTAGCCACCCAGACTTCCCTCGAATGGGCCAACGCCCGTTGTGCGGATCTTCCCAACATCAGCGTGCCCCCGCCGGGCCCGGTGTCGAAGGACTACCACGCGCGCTGCTGCAAATACTTCAAGGGCCTCAGCGGCCAGGTGAAGCTCTTCCCCGTGGCCTTTGAGTCCGGCGAGGGCTGCATGCTCACCGACGTGGACGGCAACGAGTACATCGACTTCTCGTCGGGCATCTACGTCACCACGCTGGGCCACTGCCACCCGAAGATCAGCGAGGCCATCGCCAAGTACGCGGGGCAGCTGATGAACGCCCACGACTTCACCACGCCGATCAAGACCATGCTCGTGGAGAAGCTCGCGGAAATCCTGCCGGGCGACCTCAACGGCTTCCAGTTCTACGATTCCGGCACGACGGCGGTGGAGGCGGGCATCCGCGTGCTCCGCGCGGGCACAAAAAAGAACGAGACCATCTCCTGCTTCTACGACTACCACGGCAAGACCTACGGCGCGGTGTCGCTGGGCCACATCCGCTCGTCGGTCTATGGCGCGGTGCGTGCGCCCGGCGCCCACATGGTCCCGCGCCCCGATGTCTACCGTCCGATGTGGACCAAACCGGACGGAACGATCGACACGGACGCCTACATCAACTTTTACCGCGAATACCTCGACAAGGCCACCGTGGGCGACGTGGCGGGCTTCGTGCTCGAACCCATCCAGGGCTGGGGCGGCACCATCATGCCGCCGGATGACTTCTTCCCCAAGTTGCGGAAACTGTGCGACGAGCTTGGCATCCTGCTCATGGCCGACGAAGTGCTAACGAGCTGGGGTCGCACCGGCAAGTGGCTGTGCATGGAGCACTACGACACCCTGCCCGACGTCGTAACCATCGGCAAAGGCTTCGGCAACGGATTCCCCGTGACCTGCGTGGCGGTGCGCGAGCCGTACAAGGAGGCTTTCGAGGCCATCTCGGCATCCAGCAGCTACGGCGGCAACCCGATGGCCTGCGCGGCGGCCCTGGCGTCGACCGAGGTCATCGAAGAAGAAAACCTGCTCGAACACGCGCAGCATCTCGGCGATGTGGCGAACAAGCGCATGGCGAAAATGAAGGAAGAGCACAAAATCATCGGCGACGTCCGCGCCAAGGGCTGCCTCATGGGCATCGAGCTCGTGAAGGACCGAACGACCAAGGAGCCCTTCAACAAGGCGGGTGAGCTGGTCTACCAGAAGGCCTTCGCGAAGGGCCTGGCGTGGATCCCGGCGGGGCACATCCTCCGCATGAGCCCGCCGATCGTCATGAACGAAGAGACGCTGCTCAAGGGCCTCGACATCATCGACGAGGCCATCGGCGAGACCCAGAAGGAACTGATGGGATGAGCGCGCCAGCGTTGGGCGTGGGCATCATCGGGTTCGGTTTCATGGGCCACACCCACACCTACGGGCTCATCAATATACCGCTCTTCTACAACCCGGCCCCCTTCAAAGTGAAGCATATCTCGGTCTGCACGCCGGTGGCCGCGGAACGGGCGGCCGCCGAAGGCCTGGGCTACTACCGTAAGGTGGTGGCGGACTACCGCGAACTCATAGACGACCCCGAAATCGATGTGATCGCCGTGAGTTCGCCCAACCGCTTCCACAAGGAGCAGTTGATCGCCGCCATACAGGCCGGAAAGCACCTCTATTGCGACAAGCCCGTCGTGGCCTCCCTCGAAGAGGCCGAAGAGGTCTTCGAGGCCATGCGGGCCTGCAATTACCGGGGCAAGAGCCAGGTCGTGCTGCAATACCGCTATTTCCCCGCAACGCTCCGGGCTCGGCAGCTCATGGACTCGGGCTTCACCGGGCGGGTTTTCCACTACCGCGGCGGCTACCTGCATTCGAGCAACATCGACCCCGCGAAGCCCCTCAACTGGAAATCCGAAAAGAGCCAGGGCGGCGGCGGATCCCTCTTCGACATGGGCGCGCACACCCTCGACATGATGACGCACCTCCTGGGCGACGTGGCCTCGATCAACGCCCTCTGCGAGACCTTCATCAAGGAGCGCAAGCACAAGGACACCGGCGAGATCGTGCCCGTCGACACCGACGACGTCGCCCTGATGCTGCTCCGCCACAAAAGCGGGGCCGTGGGGACCCTCGAAGCAACCAAATTCGCCACCGGCGTTTGCGACGAACTGCGTTTCGAGATCCACGGCGAGCTCGGCGCCATCCGCTTCAACCTCATGGAGCCCAACTGGCTCGAGGTATACGACGTTCGCGACGACAAAGGCCCCTACGGCGGACAGCGCGGCTTCAAGCGCATCGAATGCGTCCAGCAATACGGCCCCCCGGGCGGCGGCTTCCCCAACCCGAAATTCAGCATCGGCTGGATACGCGCGCACATGCACTGCCTCTACAGCTTTCTGGAATGCATCGCGCTCGACAAAACGCCCAGCCCCTCGCTCGAAGACGGCATCCGCCTGCAGCGGGTCATGGTCGCCGGCTACCGATCCGCCGAATCCGGCCGCTGGGTGGACGTAGACTCCCTCGCGCTCCAGTAGCAGTCCAACCCCGCCAGGCCGTCTCACCCCAAGCCACCCACCCGGCGCACCACGGACAAGCCCGCAAGTCAACCCGTGCCACGCGATCGCGCCCCAGCGCGTTCGTGTGCCAGGAGCAACACCAGCCCAACACCACCAACACCACCCCACACGAGCGGCGAAACCACCCCACACCCCAAGCCCCCTCTCCCGGCGTGCCACGGACAAGCCCGCAAGGGCTTGCCCGTGCCAGTCCCGTCGCCACCCACCCCAGCCCCGGGCGTCAACCCGTGCCACGCGATCGCGCCCCAGCGCGTTCGTGTGCCAGGAGCAACGCACACCCACCACCGCCAACACCACCCCACACGAGCGGCTCCACACACCCACACACCCCACGCTCCAGCCCACGTCTCCCTCCCGGCGCGCCAC
>JAHBVV010000044.1 GCA_019637335.1 Candidatus Hydrogenedentota bacterium
TATATCGTCCATTGGCTGGTAAACCGCCGGTGCGGTCGCTTCGTCCATATTGCTGCAACCCATCACGAACGCGGCCAGCACGATTGTCCATGTCCAACGCGATTTCATTGCGCCTCCTGTTTCTGAGTCCCTGGCCCGGAATCCCATGGGAATTCCGCCCGTTGAAAAAAATGGGCGCGCGCCCGGGTCGAGCGCGCGCCGTACTCAACTATTCCAGTTCACGATCCGCTCGGCCATCCGGCTTCAGGTCGCGCGACCGATGATCGCGGTGCGGCCGTCGCCGATATCGCCATCGTTGGCGGGATACTTCACGAACGTCACGTGGCCGTCCATGTGAAGGATGTTGATCCCGCCGGGGATGTGGGCGAAGCCATTCTTGCTGCGGCCGCTTACGCCGATGCGGTCCCACATCACGGCGACTTCGCTCTGGGCCTTGGCGCTGGCGCCGGGATTGTTGATGTCCGTGATCAGGAAGCGTTCAACGCCTTCGCGGAGGATCAGAATGTTTCCGGTGCCTCCGCCGCTGCCCTGGGCGATGGTCTTGCTGACGCCCACCGAATTGTAATCGGCTTCAACGCTGTCGAAGTACGCCTGCAGGTCACCAAGACTCGGCGTGTTGCCGTAAGGGTGTCCGCCGCCGAAGCGGATGTCGTTATCGGCCAGATTCACCCACGCGTCACGGGAAGCGGCGTCCACGCCGGTGTCCGGGAAGTCGCCGCGCCACGCAGACCATACGATACGCATCGTATCAACCGTATGAGAATTATCCGCCAGCCAGCTGATATAGATGTAGTTGCGGTCATCGAAGAGGGTCGGGTTAAGTCCCCAGCCCAGCGAACGATCAATCGGCGAACGGCACCAGCCACCCGACGGGCACATGAAAGAGTCGGGGTTCTGGTGCGAGTCGGTACCGGATGGGCACCAGTAGATGTTCAGGTCGGCAATGTATTCCGGATAGACCAGGGCGCCCTGCGGCGCGCTGAGCATCTTGTGGGGGCCGCAGGCGCTGCCCACCGCGCCCGGATCGCCCGCGCTCTGGCAGGGGAGCCGCTCCACGCCCGTGGACATCCGCGGGAACTTCTCGCCCTGGGACTCGTTGGCGTACATCTTGTACACGAGGCCCCACTGCTTGAGGTTGTTCTGGCAGCTCGCGCGCCGTGCGGCTTCGCGGGCGCGGGCGAGTGCGGGCAGCAGAATTGCCGCCAGGATACCGATGATCGCGATGACCACCAGCAGTTCGATCAGGGTGAAACCTTTACGGTCTCTGTACAGGGTCGATTTCATCGAAATGAATCCTTTCGAGTTATGAGGGGAACACGGAGATTCCAACATCTCATGGGTGAAACTGCCTATTCTCCGCCTGATTGCGGTGGCGCGCGCCCACGATACCTATCGCGTGTGGATCGCGCCGCGGCTCTCCCACCGCGCACAAGCCTTCGTATCGTCCCCCTGATTCATCACACCATAGCAGTCCTCCATCGGTTGTGGAGGAAGCCCGCCCGACCTTGCGCCGTCGGTGCGCCGTAATTGATTCCGGACGGCCCTACCCAAGCCTCGTTGTTGACTCACGCGCGGCGTGCTTCTCACCGCGCCTCCGACGTTAACTTGGTTTTATAATTACACCAATACCGTAATTTGTCAACACAAAACATCCTTAATTCTATAATTTCAATACAAATTATAAATGCGCAGCGCAGCCGCTGGCCACAACCGAATAGATTGGAACCGCGAATGAACACGAATGAACGCGAATTGTATGGTGGTTCGTGGCGCAACGATGATGAATGTAGTGTACTCGGGATTGCCGCTCTTTCGCCCCGCCTGGCCGCGATCCGATTTTGTGACCACGGATTACGCAGGGCAGCCTCTGGCCGCAACCAAAGAAATGATCACCACGAAGGGCGCGAAGGCCACGAAGAGAAAGAGAGACGAAGTTTTGACCGCAGAGAACGCAGAGAGCGCATAGGGTGATTTCTTGTACGCAGATGGATCGGGTGAATGATCGAGAGCGCATTCTTAACCACGAATGAACACCAATGCACACGATTGCATCGGGAGCAGCCGCGGGCGGCGATCAAGAATTGCGCCCACGGATTGCACTGATGACACGGATAGAAAATGATGCCGGTCGGCGGGGTGTGCAGGCGGCTGCGTGCTGTTTCCAAGGCAGCCTGTTCGGATTGTTCAGCATCGGAATTGTAGCGGGGTTGATCGGGTGGCGGGCTTCTTCTTTGTCTTGTTTGGTTCGCGTGTCTCTTCAATCCGTGTCATCGGTGTAATCCGTGGGCAAGAAAAGAATTTCGACCACGAAACTTGTGGAAGGGCCCGGAGATTCTCCCTGGGTTTTGCGCTTCGTAAATGCTTTTACAACATATGGTTATATGGATTTTGAACGAAAGAACTTGCAGAAAAAACAAAAAAATGAGGGATAGTAGTGCGAAGACCACGAAGGAAAGAAGTTGGAAGGATTGATATTCACGCGAAGGCGCAAAGACGCAAAGGAGCTGGTGTGGGCTTCATGCGTTCCTGAAGCGATTGAACCACGAATCCGCGTAGAGCAGCAACCGCGTGTCGCAACCAGGATATTGAACCACGAATGCCCACGAATTGACACGAATCGATCGGAATTCTACGGACCTGAAATCCATTCGTAAAGTTTTTAAATTCAATTACTTATGACTTAAATTTTCCTTTTTTCGTCAAAGAAACAAGTAAATGACGGTTAGTGGTATGGTGGCGGGGCGCCCCGGCGGGACGCCCCGCATGCGAAGCTCAACGCGCGTTTGCGGCGACTTCGTGCAGGTATTTGCTCAGGTCGACGTGGGCCTCCTGGAGCGCGGTCTCCGCGGGAATCTCCCCGTTGATATTCTCCACGTTCGGGTTTGCGCCGTTGTCCAGCAAAACATTCACAACCCGGCGGTTGCCGACGAGGGCCGCGACGTGCAGGGGCGTGTTGTAGTAGGTGTCCTCGTAGATGTTAACGAGATCGGGATTGGCTTTGAGCAGGCTATTGAGCTTCGAGGTTTCTCCGAGGTTGACGTAGCGGAACACAAGATCGCTTGGCGCGAGCGTAGCCTCGTCGATTTGCGCGTTTCCGTCCCAGTTCGCGTCGTTCGAGCAAGCGCTCATTCCGGCGACCAGCGCGACGGCGAGAATGGGCGCAATCCAGGCGGGCAATTGGTGTGAAGATATCATGCAAGACCACTCCTTGCGGCGCGGCGCTCCCCCCGGATCGGGGCCGCCGGGCGCAATTTAGTACCTGGCGCCGCGGCGGGCGCCGTCGAATCCGAAAAAGGGGCGCCGGAAGCTTTTCGCTCCGGCGCCCGCGCTATGAAGCTTTCAGCGGGCGGCGCCGGGAAGCCGGCGCCACCATCGGCCTATCACGGGAAGTCCAGCCCGTTGCCCCACGGCGGAATGCGGAACGCGAACTCGTTCACCGGCCAGAGGCCCGCGGTCCGCAGCTTGCCGAACTGCACGTGGCCGTCCATGAACAGGATGTTCATGCCGCCCGGAGCGTGGTGGAAACGCCCGTCGCCGCTCATGCCGCCGCCGACCGCGGAGCCATAAGCCCGCGATTCATCCAGCATGACCACAATGCCCGATTGCGCTTCGGCCGAGGCGCCCGGATTGTTGATATCGGTGATTACGAAGCGTTCAATGCCTTCGCGAAGCAGCAGCTGCGTGTAGGTCTTTCCGGAGGGCAGATCAAAGGTCTGGCCACCCATCTTGTTCTTCCACAGCGTGGCGGTCTCCCGGCCCACATTCAGCCCGTTCATGTCGTTGGGGCCGATGACCCCGCGGCGGAAGGTGCTGGCGACCGAATAGAAGTCTTCAAGATTGCTGTTCATCAGGTCCGGCGGAATAATGTAATTGTAGTAGCGGAAGGCCCGCACGTCGGTCCAGCCAGTGGCGAGCAGATCCGTGTGGGGCTGGGGGGTACACCAATTTGGCGTGACATCGCAACCATTGTATGAGCGCCCGCGCGCGGGCAGGCCCGGAATCATTAACGGGCTGCCCAGGTCCACGCCCTCCTTTCCCCAGCAGGGATTGTCGGTGTCGTTGTCCGCCACGGCAAGCGCCACGACGGTGGGATCGCAGCCCGCCAGGACATTGCGGGGATCGCTGAGATCGGTCTGCTGATAGAGCGAGTAGCGGCCCGCCGACGGGCAAAGGAGGCTCATGTCCGTCAGGTATTCTGGATACACCTCCCACCATCCGATAAACTGATTCATGCGCTTGTTCTGAAAGTCCCCGGTCGTGTTGGTGATGTCGATGCCGGAAAATGGCCACCGCTCGCCCGTGGACTCGTTGGAAAACATCTTGCAAACCAGGCCCCACTGTTTGAGGTTGTTCTGGCAGCTTGCGCGGCGTGCGGCCTCGCGGGCGCGGGCGAGGGCCGGCAACAGGATGGCCGCCAGAATGCCGATGATCGCGATGACCACCAGCAATTCGATCAGGGTGAAACCCTTGCGGTTTCGGTGCATAGTCGATTTCATGGAAATGAATCCTTTCATCTTTTCGAATAGCGATAGATAAAGACTACGTCCAGGACTGGTGTGGGTCCGCCGGGGGAGCGGCTCCCATGCCGATAACAATCACACCATCGCTGTCCTCCCTGGTTGGCGGACAAGCCCGCACCGGGATCGGTGTACCGTGCGTTGTCATGGCGGGAAGCTCATCCGCATAGTTCTTTCCATCTCAAACCAGCGGCCTCTGCCGACCCGCCATCTGCGACCGCCGGATTTCCATAATTGCACGAATACCGTAAGATGTCAACAACAATGATTATTATTGCGATGATTTGATCCGAATATATATTATTCTGTAATTCCCTTGTATATATCTGGATTTCATAGAAATACAATTAATTCCCCTGCCGGATCGGGCGCGTGATCGGGGCCAGGAAGAGGCGGGCGGCGGGGCGCTACGGGCGGGGGGAGAGAAAGGCGGACGGCCGGGGCAAAACCAGCGGGCCGTGGCGGGCACCGGTTGGAACCACCACGGCCCTGATGGGCGTCGTCCGGTGTTGGGGAGGCCGTATTTCGGAAGGACTCAGTAGCGCCCGGCCTCGCGGGCGAGGGCTTCACGGATCAGATCCATGACCTCCCTGGAGGCCCCCCCCTGGGATGCGGCGTCCAGCGGATAGTAGCCGTCGTTGTCCTCGAAGTTGGCGTAGGCCCCTTTTTCGAGCAGGTACCGGACGACAGCCGCGTGGCCGCCCTCGGCCGCGTAGTGCAGGAGGCTTCGCCCGTTGGCGTCGTAGGCCTCGAGGTAGCGGGCGTCACCTTCCACGCAGGCCTTCACGTAGTTCAGATCGCCCTTGAAGGCGGCGTCGGCGGCCTGCGCAAAGAGATCGCCCGGCTGGTTGGCGGATATGCCGATTTCCGGCGCCTGGGAGCAGCCGGCCAACAGGGCGGCGGCTAGCATCGCGAGCGCGGGAAGCGTGCGGCGGACAGGATTAAACTTCATGGAAAGGTACTCCGGTTCTGGCGTCGCACCGTGGCGCGGCAGCGTTCCGACACACACGTTGCGGGTTGCAAAAAAGCCGGGGCGCCGACTGGCGCCCCGGCGATTACATTGGCATTGACGATACAGCGTCGCGGGAGCGAATGCACCGGCGCGCTTCCGCGCGGGGCGGGATCAGCCCGGCCAGCGGATGGGCAGCCCGCTCGTGCCGACCTTGTAGGCGTTCTGGTTGGTCACCCACGTGGTGCCGCTGTCTTTGCGGGAGAATTCCACGTGGCCGTCCATGAACAGAACGTTCACGCCGCCGGGAACGTGGTTGTAGCGGCCCCAGGTGTTGCCGCTCTTCTGGGCTTCGTCGTACAGGCAGACGATCTCGGACTGGGCCTGGGCCGACGCGCCGGCGTTGTTGATGTCGGTGATGAAGAAGCGCTCGACGCCTTCACGCAGGCGGTTGAACGTCGCCGAGATACCCGAAGGCAGCGTGTAGGTGCGGGTGGAATTGCGCTGGTTCCAGTGCAGCGGCGTCACACCGCCGGCCGGCTGGATAGGCGCTTCCACCGCGTTCGAGTTCAAGAGCGAGCCGATGGCCTGGTAATCGTCCGCGTTGTTGAACCACTTGGGATCCAAGGCGTAGACCATGTACTTGTAGGCGCGAATATCCGCATAGCCTTCCGAGAGATCGGTGTGCGGATACGGGGCGCACTGGTTCGGGGTAATGTCGCAGCCGTTGTACCAGCGGGCGGGCGGCGAGCCCAGAACGAGCGGATCACCCGGGTTAACGGCCTGCTTGCCGTAGCACGGGTTGTCTGTCTCGTTGTTCAGCGTCGCGTAGTCCACGGTGCTCTGGTCGCAGCCGGCAAGCACATTGCGCGGATTGCTCAGATCCGTACCCGCGTAGCGGCCCGTGTTCTGGGCGGAAGGGCAAATACCCACGCTGATGTCCGTCAGATACTCGGGGTAGACTTGCCACCACCCGACATACACGGCGGTCCGCTTCGTCGCGGTGAAGCCGGTGTTGGTGTGGTCGATGCTGCCGTACGGGAAAACTTCGCCCTGGCTTTCGTTGGCAAACATCTTGAGCACGAGGCCCCACTGCTTGAGGTTGTTCTGGCAGCTGGCGCGGCGGGCGGCCTCGCGGGCGCGGGCCAGGGCCGGCAGCAGAATCGCCGCCAGGATGCCGATGATCGCGATGACCACCAGCAATTCGATGAGGGTGAAACCTTTACGGTTTCGATGCATCTTCGATTGCATAACCATAGATCCTTCAATTGATAAAAACGTAATGAAAGGTAGACGGGGCCGGCGCTGGCGCCGATGGGGATCGCCGCGCTGACTGCGGACGGTCCCTGTTCCGCGCCCGCCCGCGCCGGACGGGCCTCATTCCATAAGCTCTCTCCTTCTGTGGCGGGCCGGACGCGCGAAGCGTGCGCCAGATTGTTGGACGCCCCCCCCGAGGAGTCCCCCTGGGACCCATCCACCGAACGCAACCCCGATGGAACTTCTTGCGCGGGGGGCGCGGCTTCAGGGCGCCGGCAGCCGTTGCGTGATTTTATGATGGCACAAGCGCGGCGAATTGTCAACACTAAAATCTTGAATTTCGATAATAGCACGCGTCACCGTTTCCGAGGATTTTCGTACCCAATCCTGAATACTAATGATTAAAATCGATAAATCATGGTCGTGCGTTAGCGAAATGAAGTCATTGTTCGTACGCGGAGCGGCGTAGCGGAAACTGGCCTGCGCGCGGATACCCGCCGGGTGCAGTAAGCGCACACCTGTCCCGCGCGCTACAAACAGGTCGAAGGTCCGCGATGGCGGATTCGTTGGCGGGCTCCTGGGTGCAAATAGGTGCGAGGTCGCGGGAAGTCACGCGGCGCGTTCGCTGAGGCGATCAGGCGGGTTGCCTTCGCTGACAGGAATGCCTGAGCCCGTGATGCGCCCCCTTCCCCCGTCGGTGTGCTATCCTTACCGCCGGGCGCGGCGGTGTGCGTCGATAACCGATGCCAGCGCCTTTGTGAAGGATTGCACGGTTGCCGTTTCGGGTTACGATCCTGGCCGCGCTGTTGTTTGGCGGGCCGCTTGCCGCGATCTGGGGATCGGCGGCGGTGGCGCCCGCGCCACAGCCGGTGAAGGGCGGGCGCGTCACCTGGATCGAGACCATGGCCGTGTCGGCCGCGGGGGCGATTGCGGGCGGCTACGCGGCGTATTACACGCTGGTGACCGTGGACGGCCCGAACGCAATGTTCTACGCGACGACCGATCCGCTGGCGGCGCCATCGGAACCCGGCCCGTTCGCGCCCGTCCCGGATCTGGCGTCCGGGAGCGGGTTTGGCGATCTGGGCTCCTTCGCTGTGGATCACACCACGGGCCAGTTCTTTTTCAGTGACGGAACCGGCGTATGGCGGGGATCCGTCGCGCCGGACTCGCTGGCGCGGGTATCGGCGGTAGCGGCGGGGCGGCATCTCGCGGTGGATTCGGGTCGGCTGTTTTTCACGACGGGGACCGCGCTCCATTTTGGCGCGATCGACCCCGCCTCGGGGGCCTTCCAGGAACACCCCGACAGCCCGGTGACGCTGCCGCTGGCCTCCGGGGACCCGATGCTGTTGGCCAGCCCGCACGACGGCCACCTGATCCTGTTTCAGCCGGGCACGGCGCTGCTGCGTTCCACCGCGCCGGCGACGCTGATCGACGAAACGACGGCCTACTATGCGCTCCAGCTCCCTGCGTCCAAATCGGGGGCGATCTGGACGGCGGTTGGCGCGGGTCCCGATGGGCGGCTGTTCCTCGGCGGGATCGCGCCGGACGGCGTCGGGCAGGTGGCCTACGCGGCGTTTCCGGGCGGATCCTGGGTTGAGGTGAACACGGGCGTACCGGCCGCGGTGGATGCGAGTTTCGCGTGGAGCGGCCTGCCGGAAGACTACATGGTCTACTTTGGCGGCGCGGTGAGCACCAGCCGGGGGGACGCGGGAAGCTGGGCCGCCGTTCCGTGGTCCGGCGAAGCCGGGGTGGCCCCACCGGATGGGCGGCGCGCGCACCGGGATGTCGCGGATCCGGCGCGGATGTATTTCAGCACGGCGGCGGGCCTGGCGGTTTCCGGCGACCGTGGCGCGCATCTGACGGATCGGAACACCGGCCTCAGGGGCGCGGCGGCGCGGGATATCGCCCTCGACGTGGAATCCGGCGCCGGTTGGATCGCCACGAACGCGGGTATTCGACGCTTCGCGCGGGATGGCGAGACCCGGACCTGGAGCGGTCCGCTGCTCCCCGATCCGCGCAGCGGGGACTACACCGCCGTGGCGGCGGATCCCTTTGTAGCAAACGGAATGGCCGCGTTTGCGGCGGGGGCCGCCATCTACCACACGGCTGACGCGGGCGCGACGTGGACCCGTCTCGCGGGGGCTCCGGACCCAGGCATCAACCGCCCCGGCGCGCAGGTAGCCGCACTGGCGGTCAGCCCCATTGCGCCGGGCGTCGTTGCGGCGGGCTTTGCGGGGATCGACGACACCACCCCGGGCGGGCTGTTCGTCAGTGCGGACGGCGGCGCTGTGTGGGCAGAAGTCCCACTGGAGACGTACGGGGAGTCGGTGCTGGCGCTGCTGGCGGAGCCCGACGCCAGCGTTCCGGTGTTTTACGCGGGCGTGCGGCAGCCCCAGGACGCACCGGGTGGCGCGGTGTTGTATCGGGTGGTGATCCCGTCCAGCGGCACGCCGGTCGTCACCCCCGAACTGGCGGGACCCCTGGCCGTTTCAAGCCTGGCCCGGCAGCGCGACGGATCGCGGATCGCGGCGGCGCGGTTGCCGGGAGAAACCCGGCCGGTGGTGTACCGGCGGACGCCGGGCGGCTCCTGGCGGACGATCCCCTCGGACGGCCTGCCGGAGGCGCCGCCCGGCCCCGTTGCGGCGGGTCCGGACCCGGAGAACTCGTCCCGGATCGCCCCCTGGATTGGCGCTGGCCACACCATCTACGTGTATTCGGATGACGCCTGGCACGCGTATTACGCCTTTTCCGCCGGGATGACCGTGCTGTCTCTCGGCTGGCCGAAGTGGCTCGCGGGTACGGACGCCGGGATCACCGCCCTGCCGCCGGAACCGGTGGCGCCCACCCTGGCGGTCGAGTTTCCGGCGGGCGGCGAGGCGCTCGAACCCGGGATGTCGTACACGGTTCGCTGGCGGACGCGGGGCGCGGTGGGCGATCGGGTGGTAGTCGAACTATTTCGGGGTATGGACGAGGTGCCGCTGCATGGCGTGGAGGCCATCAATCTGGGCGAGATCACCTGGGAGGCGCCGGCGGATGTTGTAGGCGGCGCGGACTATTATATACGGGTGTCCGACAATGGAACGCCGCCGCTCGTGGGCGAATCGGGCGCATTCAGTCTGATCCGGCCCGGCGTTGAGGGTGAAGGCGAAGGCGAAGGCGACGGTGAGGGCGAAGGTGAGGGCGAAGGTGAGGGCGAAGGCGAAGGTGAGGGCGAAGGTGAGGGCGAAGGCGAAGGCGAAGGCGAAGGCGAAGGCGAAGGCGAGGGCGAGGGCGAGGGCGAGGGCGAGGGCGAAGGCGAGGGCGAAGGCGAAGGGGAAGGCGAGGCCGAAGGCGAGGGCGAGGGCGAAGGTGAAGGTGAGGGTGAGGGTGAGGGTGAGGGTGAGCCCCAAACCGACGCGGATATTGCCCGCGGGTTGCTGGCGGCCTTTGCGGAAGCCGACACCAATGGCGACGGACGCCTGAGCCTGCTTGAGGCCCAGTCTGTCATGTCGGCATTAACCCAGGCGACCTTCAACCGCCTCGATCGGGACGGGGACGGCTTCCTGACCAGAACGGAACTGGAAGAAACCGCCTCGGGGGATCCCCCGGTCCGGGGGTGCGCCCCGGCAAAACGGGCCCGCGCGCTTCTGGGCGACGCCTTCCTCATCGGGCTGGCCCTTCTGGGGCTCCTGGCGCACCCGGGGCTGTCCGCCCGCCGCGGCTGATTTGACTCTCGCCGGGTCTGTTTGCTAGTCTACCAAGATGCCGCCTTGTGCGGTAAATCTTTTTTCCAAAGGAGATGAGATCTTCTCATGAGTCACGAAACAACGGAATACAACCAGCAGCTGATGGAATCCATTATGGCCGATGGCCTGTCCGAACTGGATTCGGAACTGGAAGCCGAATTGGCTGCCGCCAGCATGGAATCGCTTTTTGGCGAGGCCGTGCAGAATTTCAACGAGGGAGAAGTGGTCCAGGGCAAGGTCATGGAGATTACCGATGACCGGGTGCTCGTGGACATCGGGTACAAGAGCGAGGGCATCGTGCCCACGTCGGAGTTTCTCCAGCCGGACAAGCTCGCGGTGGGCGATGTTTTCGATTTCTATATCGAAGATCCGGAGAACGAAGCGGGCCTGCCCGTGCTTTCGAAGATGAAGGCGGACCGGATCAAGAACTGGGAGAAGGTGCAGGAGATTTACGAGGCGGATGGGACCATCGAGGGCACCATCGTTCGCCGCGTCAAGGGCGGCCTGAAGGTTGATATCGGCATCGACGCGTTCATGCCGGCGAGCCAGCTGACCTTCCGCCCGATGGGCGATCTCGAACGCTACATCGGCCAGTCGATGGAGCTGAAGATCATCAAGCTGACGAAGCGCCGCCGCAATGTGGTGGTGAGCCGCCGCAAGCTGCTCGAAGAGCAGCGCGCGGGCGAGAAGGAGAAGCTTCTCGAAACGATCGCCGTGGGCAAGATCCTGCGCGGCGAAGTGAAGAACATTACGGATTTCGGCGCCTTCGTGGACGTGGGCGGCATCGACGGCCTGCTCCACGTCACCGACATGAGCTGGGGCCGCGTGAAGCACCCGTCGCAGGTGGTGCAGGTTGGCCAGGCCATCGACGTGATGGTGCTGAGCTTCGACCCGCAGTCCGAGCGCATCAGCCTGGGGCTGAAGCAGAAGTCCGAGAACCCCTGGAAGACGGCGGTGGACCGCTACCCGGTGGGGACGGTGGCGCGCGGCCGCGTGGTCAGCATGACCGATTACGGCGCGTTCGTGCAGCTTGAAGAGGGCATCGAGGGCATGGTCCACGTCAGCGAGATGAGCTGGACCCGCCGCGTTCGCCACCCCAACGAGATCCTTCAGCTGGATCAGGAAGTGGACGTGATGATCCTGACGGTCGATCCGGATTCGGAGAAGATCGCGCTGGGCATCAAGCAGACGCAGCCGAACCCCTGGAAGCAGCTCGCGGAGCGCTACCCGGTCAATTCGGTGGTCACGGGCACCGTCCGCAACCTGACGGACTACGGCGCGTTCGTCCAGATCGAGGAAGGCATCGACGGCCTGCTGCACGTTAGCGACATCTCCTGGACGAAGAAGGTTCCGCACCCGTCCGAGGTGCTGGAGAAGGGCCAGGAAGTTCAGGTGAAGATCCTGAGCATCGATCCCGATTCCGAGAAGATCAGCGTGGGCATGAAGCAGCTTGAGACGGACCCGTGGCTGGCCGTCATCGAGAAGATGCCGATGGGCAGCGTGGTGGAAGTCGAAATCGCCAAGCTGGTGAGCTTCGGCGCCTTTGCGAAGCTGGACAACGGCATCGAGGGCCTGATTCACGTGAGCGAGCTTTCGTCCGATCGCGTTCAGAAGCCCGAGGAAGTGCTGAACATCGGCGACAAGGTGATGGCGAAGGTGATCAGCATCAGCGCGGCGGATCGCAAGATCGGCCTGAGCGTCCGCGAGGCGCAGCGCGACCTCGACAAGTCGCTGATGGACGAGCACGGCGAGAGCCGCGGCGCGGTGGACGTTTCCGCCGCGATGCAGGGTTCCGGCGCCGAGAGCATGATGCAGGCGGGCCGTAGCCTGGCCGACGTGGCCCACGAAATGATGGCGGCGGTAAGCCGGGCCGAGGCGGCGCGCACGGCGGAAGCCGCGGCCGAAGCCGAAGCCGCGGCGGCGGCGGCGGAAAGCGAAGCCGCCCCGGAAGCGGAGAAGGCCGAGTAGCTCCCGGCCCGACTATCAGGAACAGTGTGAAGAGCGCCGCCCGTACGCGAAGCGGCGCTCTTTTTTCTCATCGCGCCCCGCCGGGCGCTGTGCATAGGCCCCGGTAGGTACAGGAATACATAAAACAGGTCTGGCGGCCCTTCCGGCCGGCCCCGATCAGTACGCCAAGCAAGGAGACAGGACAGTATGGCCTTAGCGACCCAACCCCAGCATGCCCAGGCGGGCAAAACCATGACCGGCGCGGAAATGGTGATTCAGGTGCTTGCCGACGAGGGGATTGACGCGATCTTCGGCTACAGCGGCGGCGCGATCCTCCCCACCTACGACGCGGTCTTCCGCTGGAACCGGGACCACGCGGACCGCGAGATCAAGCTGATCGTGCCCGCGAACGAGCAGGGCGCGGGCTTCATGGCGGCCGGCTACTCCCGGGTGACCGGCAAGGTCGGGGTGGCCCTGGTGACCTCCGGGCCGGGCGCCACGAACACGGTCACGCCGGTGCGCGACGCCATGGCCGATTCGGTGCCCATGATCGTTATCAGCGGCCAGGTCCCCCGCGCGGCGGTCGGGACGGACGCCTTCCAGGAGGCGCCGGTCTTCAACATTATGAGCGCGTGCGCCAAGCACGTCTTCCTGGTGAAAAACCCGGAGGAGCTCGAGGCGACGGTCCGCACGGCGTTTCACATCGCGCGCAGCGGGCGTCCCGGCCCCGTGGTCATCGATATCCCGAAGGACGTCCAGAACTGGGAAGGCGAGTTCATCGGCACGGGGATGATTCCGATGATCGGTTACCAGCGCCGGATCGAGCGCCTCGAAGGCGCGACGCTCACCCCGGCGAAGGCCGAGGCCTTTTTCAGCTTGCTTGCGAAATCCAAGCGCCCGCTGATTTACGCCGGCGGCGGGGTCATCAACAGCAACGCGAGCGATGAGCTACGCGCGTTTGCGGCAAAGTACCAGATCCCGGTGGTCACGACGCTTCTGGGCATCGGCGCGATTGATACGACCGACGGCCTGTGTCTCCACATGCTCGGCATGCACGGCACGGCGTACGCCAACTATGCGGTGGAGGACTGCGACTTTCTCATCGCGGTCGGCGCGCGTTTCGACGATCGCGTTGCGGGCAAGCCCAAGGAGTTCGCGGCGCGCGCGAAGATCGCGCACATCGACATCGACGCCGCCGAAATCAACAAGGTCAAGGCGGTCGACTGGCACCAGGTCGGCGACGCGGGCATGGTCCTGCGCGCACTGATGTCGGCGGGGGGCGATCGCGAGATTTCGCACCAGCCGTGGCTCGATTATGTCCGCGAGCTCCGCGAGAAGCACAAGATGGCGTACAACACCGAAAGCGACCTGATCCAGCCGCAGGAGGTGTTGAGCCTGATCAACGAAATCACGAAGGGCGAGGCCATCGTCACCACGGGCGTGGGCCAGCACCAGATGTTCGCCGCGCAGTACTTCGACTTCAAGCACCCGCGCACCTGGCTGACCTCGGGCAGCATGGGCACGATGGGCTACGGCCTTCCCGCGGCCATCGGCGCGCAGATTGGGGCGCCCGACCGGGTCGTTATCGACGTCGACGGCGACGGCAGCATCCGCATGAACCTGGGCGAAATGGAAACCTGCACCAACTACAATATCCCAGTGAAGGTGCTGCTGCTGAACAACCAGGGCGACGGCATGGTGGTGCAGTGGCAGACGCTGTACTTCGGCAGCCGCTTCTCCGGCACGGACAAGACCCTCCACCAGAAGGATTTCGTGGCGGCGGCGAAGGCGGACGGCTACCAGTTCGCCGAGCGCGTGTCGGATCGCGCGGACCTGAAGAAGACGATCGAAGCCTTCATCAAGTTCGAGGGACCGGCCTTCCTCGAAGTGATGACGGACAAGCAGGCCTTCGTATACCCGATGGTCGGCCCCGGCCTGGCCTACAGGGACATGCTCGTCGGCCCGCACATCCAGGGCCGTGAGGACGATCCCTTCGCGCAGCTGGACGCCGCCGACGCATTCTAACGGGATCCGGATACCGGCCGCAGTCTTTCTTCGGGAGGCTGCGGCTTTTTCTTGTGACGCACCCGCCGTGTGACTTGTTCCCGGGGATTCCCGGGGAGTGGGCTACCGGCAATGGAGAGTCGTGCGCCTCCGGCGCCATGCGGGCGGGCCGTCCACCACGGCGCATCTTCGACCCGCGCTCCCATCGGTCCGCCCTTCCGTTGCGGGACGGGAGCCATTCTCGAGCGATGCTATCCCGTGCGTCTATCTACCCGACGAGCGCGAGGCCGATCTCGTTGTTGAGGTAGAAGCCCTCGGCGGTTGGGCGAATCCGGATACCGTCGTCTTCGAGCAACCCGCGATTGATCAGCGCACGCAGCGGCTCGCCGTAGTCCGATTCGACGGGGCGGCCAAATCGGGCGGTGTAGGCCTCTCGGGGGAGACCCTCCCGCAACCGGAAATGCTGAATCAGCGTCTCCAGCCGCTCCTCCTCCGGCCCGAGCGCAAGCGCCTCAATCTTCTGGCCGGGATTGCGCAGGTATGCGTCGGTGGTGATGGCGTTGCGCGCGCGAACGCCGTTGACGTAGGAATAGGCCCCCGTTCCAAAGCCGGCGTAGGATCCATTGCGCCAGTAGATCAGGTTGTGGCGCGCGTGGTGGCCAGGCTTGGCGTAATTTGAAATCTCGTAGTGATCGTAGGCACTCAGGATCGACTCCGCCTGCTGAAACATGGCCAGCGACACCTCGTCGGGGACCGCCTGGTCCGCGCGTTTGGCGAAAGGCGTGCCCTCCTCGTAGGTCAAGCCATAGGCGGAAATATGGGGCGGGTCGATGGCGACGGCTTCGCGCAGGGTTGGTTCCCAGGCGTTGATCGGCGGCGCGCCGAAGATCAGGTCGAGGCTCCACGTGTCGAAGTGCGCAGCCACGAGGTCGCAGGCCCGCCGCGCGGCGTCCGCGTCGTGACGGCGGCCCAGATAGCGCAGGACCGGCTCGGAGAAGCTCTGCACGCCGAGGCTTACGCGGTTGACGCCGAGCGCGCGCCATCCCGCCACCAATTCCGGCGTGAGATCGTCGGGGTTCGCTTCCAGGGTGATTTCCGCGTTCTCCAGCGCAAACCGGGCCGCCAGTGCGTCCAGAATCCGCGCCAGCCCGTCGATCGGCAACAGGGACGGGGTCCCGCCGCCGAAGAAGACACTCTCCGCCGCATCCGGACCCTCGAAGGCCTCAATCTCGCGGCACAGCGCGTCCACGAACGCCATGGGCGCGCCTGTGCGGGTGCGCTCCTTAACGAAGTCGCAATACGGGCAGAGTGTTTTGCAGTAGGGGATGTGGAGGTAGACGCCGAACATGGGCCTATTGTAGCAGGTTCCGCAGTTGGCGGTCGCGGCGCGCCTTGCGCCCGGGGCGATCCGTTTCCCATACTACGGGTTTGTTGAACCCAGGGAGCCCCCGAGAATCATGCGATATATTGCCCTTGCCGTCTCTATGTTCGTTTCGCTTACCGCCGCCGCGGATGACCGCGCCTGGCCGTCACTGCCGGAGACCAACGCGACGGCGGCGTTGCCCGCGCAGGATTGGGCCTTTCAGGAGGGGCCACGCGCGATCACGGCCTATGTTTACTACCCCGGCGGGTCGCTGGCGAATGTGAACGAGCAGACCGGCCTCTTTCTGAGCCTGCACAACTGGGGCGGGACCGGCGCGCGGGGCACGGCGGACCCGGAATTCCTGGCGAACCGCTACAATGTCGTGGCGATCTGCGTCGACTACCTGCAAAGCGGCAAATACGACAACCCAACCATGCCCCCCTACGACTTTGGCTACCTCCAGGCCCTGGACGCGATCCGCGCGCTCTACTGGGTCTTTGACGGCCTGAAGCAAGGCGGCCACGCCTTCCACGCCGGGCGCGTCTACGCCACGGGCGGGTCGGGCGGCGGCAATGTCTCGCAGATGGCGAACAAACTGGCGCCCCGGACCTTCGCGGCGATTGTGGACATGTGCGGCATGGCGAAGCTGAGCGACGACATCGCCTTCGGGATCGAGGGCGGATCGAGTCTCAACGCGGGCTACAGCCAGGACCCGGAGAGCCCCGAATACCTGACGCCCGACGCCCAGGCCCTCCGCGACCTGGGCAATCCGGTCCACCTGAAGCAGATGGTGGACTGGGGGCAGGAAACGATGATCTTCGTCGTACACGGCACGGCGGACGATGTGTGCCCCTTCGAGGACAAGCGCGCGGTCGTGCGCAACATGGTGGCGGCGGGCATGCCCGTGACCGCGCTCTTCCTGGAGGACGCGCACCTGGACGGCGAGGTCTTCAAGAGCACGGGCCACAGCCTCGGCGACCGCACGCGGATCGTAGCGCACATGGCGGACGCCCAACTTCGCCCCGACAGCCCGGACGCGGCCGTGCGCCAGGGTGCGACGGACTTCGAGCGCCGGGAGACGCTCTGCTACACCACCCCGAACGGCTGCTGGGAGATCAGCTACGCGGCGGGGTATCCCGTGGGGCGCTTTGTTCCCTCCGAGTGACGGCGCCGCGGATAAGGGCTACTCCCCCGCCCAGTCGCGGTAGCGCGCGAGGATGTCGGCGCGGGTGGTGAAGGGCGTCACGACGACGCGCATTTTGTACCCGTAGCGCTCCCCCACTTTTGGGTCGCGAATCACGTACTGCCAGTCCCACGCGGGGCTGTGGGGGTCGGGATTGCCCGCATCGTCCTTGATGAAATTCCAGAGCGCGAAGCGTATCGGCGCGGTCTGGTCGAACATGACGATGTACGCGAGCGCATCTCCGTCCGTCGTGAGATCCTGGTCGCCATCGAGCAGGCCGTAGTAGAAGGGATACACGAAGCGCTTCGCCGGGTGCTCAACGATGTTCAGCGCCTGGGCGTCGGGATCGAAGGGCAGCGGTTCCTCCCCCGCAAAGGCCACGGTCCCCGTTTCAAAGCCCTGAACATTGTCCGCCGCCGCGCCGAAGCGGATCCAGCGGGCCTCCCCCCCATCCTCCACGCCCCAGAAGTGAATCGGGCGGTCCACCGCGCGCTGCATGTAGCTCGCCCACATGAAGGCCAGGTAGCCGTGGGGCCATTTTTCCTCCAGCGGCACGGCGGTAAACCGCATGTCGATGGCGTCGGATTCCGAAAAAGTGTAGGTCATGCTGCAGGCCACGCCCCAGGCGGACATGTCGGCGGGCCAGCGCAACGTGGCCTGTTGCGGGCCCTGTTTCAGCAGGTAATTCGGTTCCCGGCGCGGCGTGAACATCGCGATGTCGTTGTACGCCGCCGATCCGTTGAAGATGTGCTCGAAATTCAGTCCCACCATCCGCGATCGAAACAAGCCGCGCTCCGGATAGAGCCGGTGGGCAAGGGAATTGAAGCCGCCGCCGTCGCGCCCGCGATTGCCCTCGTTATCCAGCAGCCAGCCGGACAGATCGGCATTGTGGAGAAAGGTTTCGTGGTGCGGCATCCCCGTCACGGCGCGGCCCGGCTCCGGGGACTGGGCCATGGCGGACAGCGCACTGAACACGGCGACGGCGATTGTGGTGGCTGGTTTTCTCATGGCGGCTGGTCTCATAGGAACATCATAGCGCGCAGCACCCATCAGTTGAGCGCGTGCGCGCACACGCCCATGCCGGCAAGGATGCCGGCGCTCCATCACGCGTCTCCTACAACGTTCTCCGTGGTCCTGAAACGGGCGGTCTCCCGCACCCGGTTTCCATGCGAAGGTCCTGCCGGATCACCGCACCGGAAGAATTAAAGCGCCCGGATGCGCCGCGCTGATGTGCACGGTGTTCGTCGCCTTGCGCAGTTCGTCCTTCGGGAAATCCTCGCCGGTGTTCGGGTTCACCTCGAATCGCGGATAATTGCTGCTGGAAATATTCAGCCCGATGCGGTGGCCTTTGTCGAAGATCCAGGCGGCGCTCCACAGGTCGATTTCGAGTTCCACGATCTCCTCCGGCCCTTGAAGGAGCGGCGCGGCTTCCCGGTAGCTGCTGCGCGTTTTCACGCGGCGAACGTTGTCGATGATATTCAGTTCCCGCGCGTCGCCCTCGGGGTAGATATCCAGTAGCATCGCCGTGAAGTCGGTGTCCGGGGCATTGCTGGAGACATGCAGCCGCACGGCAACCCGTCCTGTAATCTCCAGCGGCGTTTCCCGGGGTTCGGTCCGGAAGCGGAGCACGTCCTGACGCCCCTCGAGGTTCTTTCGCTGGTCGAAGGCGCCGGATTCCATCAGCAGGTTTGCGCCGCCATGGGTCGGCACGGGATTCGCCGGATCGAACACGTAGGACAAGGGTTCCGGCTCCGTCCCGGGCGGTGCCGCAGCCAATTTCCCTTCCGGATGCAGGTAGTAGGACGTTGGCGTCGTGGGGTACGGTGGCCACGCGTCCGCCGTGCGCCATTCATTGCCCGGCGCGCCCGGGGTATCGGCGCCCATGACGTAGTAGTGCACCGCCGGAATCCCCGCCAGGGCGTCCGAATCGCCCTTCAGGTAGTGCGCGAAGATGCGGTTGCGGATCTGGCTCGCCTTGACGTCGAAACGGTTCGGGTTCATTTTGTAATCGCGCTCGATGTCCGGGCCGTGCGAGCCCGGGGTCATAATCAGGAAGTTCCCGCCACGCGCGCCCTCTCCCCCGCGCTCCTGCCGCGCGACAAAGCCGTCGATCGTGCCCTGCTGGAAGATGTCGTACCAGCCGTTCACCAGCAGCGCGGGCGCCGTGATGTCGCCGGCTTTGGACACCGTGTCGAAATGCGCCCAGTAGTCGTCGTAACGCGGGTGGCTCTTGTACACATCGATGATGTGCGGCTGCTTGATTGCCGTAAGCCAACCCTCGATCATCCGCTTCCGCAATACACCGCCCGTATACGCCACATCGGCATACAGGTTGGACGGCGTGGCGACCATATTCTGGACCACGACGCCACCGGTGCTCGGCGCCAGCAGCATCTGAGTGATGGCGAGCGCCGATCCGCCATGGGTGCCGATCTTCCCGTTGCACCACGGCTGCGCCCCGATCCACGCCACGGTGGCGGCGCCGTCGGCCAGGCCCTCCCGCCAGCCGTCCGCATAGAACACGTGCGCCTCGCCCGCGCTGTCGCCCATGCCGCGGACATCCTGGATGACCACGGCATAACCCTGTTCGAGCCATTCATCCGCGACCTGCCCCGAGCGACCGTAGGTGCTGCGCAGGAGCACCACGGGCCACGGCCCTTCACCATCGGGGGTGTAGACATCGGTGGCGAGTTCCGTGCCGTCCTGCATGGGCACGCGGACATGCCGCGGTTCGGCGGCGACCCGAACCAGGAGGGCGATGCAGGCGATCAGCAGGCCGCGAACAAAGAAACGGGACATGGCGGGGCTCCTCGGCGGGCGGGTTGGGCGATGGGACGACTACTCTTCGCCAGCCGACGTTTCGGCGAGGGCGTTGGCGGTCTCGGCGTGGGCGCTCGCCGCGGCGGCGGCCGCTTCCGCCTCGGCCTTCGCGGCCTTCCGCTGTTCGATCAGCTCCACGGGCATACCCGGCCCCAGCTCCGGATTCGGCAGGGGCGACTCCATCCGCGAGAACTGGAAGCCCAGGCCCACGGCGCCGGCGAACAACACGGCGCCAAGGATCAGGTAGTTTCGCGAGATGCGGCGGCTTTCGGCGTCAGTCTCGAGAAAGGTGTTGAAGCAGCGGCTGAGAATGAAATAGGCGAGCCACGCCATGAAACCCACCGCGCAGAGCACGGCCCCGATGAATACCAGCGATGCCAGCATAACCGGCCCTCCATGCGACCGTCGCGGCCGCCTGTGCCCGGGCGCACACTGCGCCCCGGCCCTCACGTCCCGCCCGCGCTGCCGGGCTCGCCCTAGTGTGCACAATTTCGCCGCCACAATGCACGCTTGCTTCCCGGGCGCGCGCCGCATAAGATTGCTCCGGGTAATTCGCACGAAATCTGGAGTCTGACCATGCGCCGTTACGTACTTTCCGCCCTGTTGCTGATCGCTTGCGCCGCGCAAGCCGGTGACGCGCCCTTTTACGCCGACAAGTTGGATCTGATGCGCTATATCGACGCATCGGGCGCGGGCCAGCCCGTGGCCGCAATTCCGGACTGGAATATCCGGCGCGCGCATATCCTCGCGAACATGCAACAGGTTATGGGGCCGTTTCCGGAGCGCGAGAAGCCCGATTTCGACATCGAGATCGTGGCGGAAGTCGACTTCCCGACCTACACGCGCCGGGAGATCCGCTTTACGGTCGAGCCGGGCGATCGCCTGCCGGCCTACCTGATGATCCCGAAGGGATTGACCGGCAAGACCGCCGGCATCCTGGCGCTGCACCAGACCTACACCGGCGGCAAGGAGGAGCCCGCCGGGGTCAGCGGCATGCACAACCGCCACTATGGCCACGAACTGGCCGAACGCGGCTATGTGGTGATTGCGCCGGACTACCCGGGGTATGGCGATTACAAAATCGACGCCTACGCGATGGGCTACGCGAGCGCGACCATGAAGGGCATCTGGAACCACATGCGCTGCGTAGACCTGCTCCAGAGCCTGCCGGAGGTCGACCCGGCGCGCATCGGGGCCATCGGCCATTCGCTCGGCGGGCACAACACGCTGTATGTGGGGGCGTTTGACCCGCGCATCCAGGTCATGGTGACCAGCTGCGGCTTCAACCGCTTCGCGAAGTACTACGGCGGCAACCTGAAGGGCTGGAGCCACCAGGGGTACATGCCCCGCATTCTGTCGGAATATGACGCGGACCCGGCGAAAATGCCCTTCGACTTCACAGAAATCCTCGGGGTGCTGGCGCCGCGCGCGGTCTTTATTAACGCCCCGCTGCACGACGAGAACTTTGAGGTGAGCGGCGTGGAGGATTGCGTGACGGCCGCGACGCCTGTCTACGAACTCTTCAGCGCGGCGCACAAGCTCCACGTTGCATACCCGGAGGCCGAACACGACTTCCCCCCGGCCCAGCGCAGCGCCGCCTACGCCGTGATCGCGGAGACCATCGGAGAATAGACGCGCCCGAGTACATGCAAAACGCGCGGCCCACCCGGGGCCGCGCGTTTCTGATTTGTGTTGTATTGGCGTAATACATTAGCCGTCTGAAGTTGAGCCAGTCTTTTCGCCAGCTTCCCGCGACACTACGAGGAGAGCGCGCAAGGCTGGGAGCGCAGGTCGAAGACGCGCCGTAGGAGGGCGTCCCCGCCTGCAATGCACCGGAGGTGCATAGCGTGTTCGCAATATCGGCACATTTGATCGGGAGGAAGACTGGACCCGGTCCACCGCCGTTGATCAAATTCGCGCCTTCGGCGCAATGCGGGCGGGCCGCCCGCGCTCCCATTGGTCCGCCCTTCCGTTGCAACGCGGGTTTGTGTCGACGAGGAATCAAGTCAACTTCATTCCGCTAAAGTGTTACGTATTGGCGAATCGCGCTACGCGCCCCACTTCTCGCGGATCATCTTGAGCCCGTTGGTCGCGAGGTATTCCTCGCTGGGCGCCATGGTCCGCCAGATGCACGTGGCGCCGGCCAGATCCGGGATCCAGGATCCGAAGGCCTCGATCACCATCCAGCCGTCGTAGCCGATTTCCTTGAGCGCGGCGAAGGTGGTGTCGTAATCGATATGGTCATCGCCCGGGGTGGAGCGGTCGTTCGCGGAGATGTGAACGTGGTTGATGCACTTCCCGCCCGCTCGAATGGCCTCGGCGAGGCCCTTTTCCTCGATGTTCGCGTGGAACGTGTCGTACATCTCCCCCACGCCCTCGACACCGATGGCGCGCACCAGGTTGGCCGCGTCGGCCTGGGTGTTGAGGAAGTAGGTCTCGAAACGGTTCAGCGGCTCGATGGAGAGGACGACGCCCTTCGCGACCGCGTGCGCGCCCACTTCGCGGAAGCCCTTGATGGCCCGATCGGTCTCCTCGGGGACCGGGCCGCGGCCGATAAGACGGCCCACGGGGCTGTACAGCGGCCCGCAGAGGGCCTCGGCGCCGAGGACCGCGCAGGAATCGATGCAGGCTTTCAGGTGCGCCACGGCGGCTGCGCGCTCGGCCTCGTCCTCGCCGATGAGGTTGGTTCCCGGCGGCAGCACGGTGACGGCGGTGCGGCCCAGGCCCAGCTCGTCGCACCGGGCGCCCAGCACTTCCCACGGCGATCCGTCCGCCGCGAACATCGGGAATTCGACGCCATCGAAACCCCATTCCTTGATCTTGTCCAGCAGCGGCAGGTGGCTTTCGTCCGCGCCGCCGGTCCACAACAACAGGTTCATCCCGACTTTCATGGGTCCTTGCTCCTTCATGCAGGGCGGGCCGGTGCCCGCGGGCCAGGGGCGCGGCGTGTTCTTGCACACGCCACCCCGGAATCAATCGTGAAAACGTCCCCGCGCAAGCACGCGCGCCGGGGCAATTCACTATGACGCATGCCCCCGCCCCCATGCAAGCCGGAAATGCGACAGCTACGGGGATTCGGTTTCCGGGATCCCGCCCGCCACCGCCAGAAACTCCGGGCTCTCTGTCACCAGGCAGTGGATACCCGCGCCGGCGAAGGTGGGAAAGTGGGAAAGTTCGACCGCCGTGGTAACGACCTGCCCCGCTCCCGCCACTTCGGTCGCGGCCTGTACGGTGTCTGGATCGTGCGCGCCGAGCACGATGACGCCCGCGTCCGACTGCACGAGGCTCGCGGCGTAGGGCGGCGCGGTGTCGGGCAGCACGTGCAAGGCAAGATCGGCCGCGTCACATGCGCGCCGGACCGCGTCCCGCGAGGCGCTTTTTGAGAGCGGCGAGAGGAGGGGACCCGTGCGGAAACCGGGAGCGAGCAGCAGATGGGTCGCGCTGTCTGGCCCGCGCGCCAGGCCCGCCGCGCGATCGATGTGGTGTTCATGGAACACGCGCGTGATGTCACCGTCCCGATCAAGCGTGCAAAAGATCCCTGCGGGCAATTCCACCACCCGCACGCCGCGTTCACGGAGCCGGTCGAGCGTCGCCTGATCGGGCGCGGCGGGTTTCTCGGGGTGGCGAAACACCACCATGGTATCCCCGCTCACCAGCGCGCGCCCGCCCTCGGCCCACGGGGTCGGCCAGCATTCCACGGCCAGTCCCGCGAGGGCGTCCTCCGCCGCCCAGCCCTCCGGCACGAGCGCGATGCCGAAGCCCTTCAGATAGACCATGAGGTCCCGCGGGTAGGCGTAGGCGCTGCCGGGCTCGGGCAGCGCCAGGCGGAATTCGGGATAGCCCTCCGCGCGCAAGGCGTCGGCCAGCGCCGATTCCGCAGAACCCAGGTTAAGAATACGGAAGGGCATGTGAGCTTCGAGCAGCGCCCCGAGCACCGCGCGGTACTCGGCGTCGATCTGCGCGAGGTACGTCTCTTCACGCGCTTCGGCCAGGCGCGCCCGGGCGGCGTCGACGCAACCCAGCGGCACGGCGGGGACGTGGCGATCCGCGAAGGAGAGCGGATACACGGGCATGCCCGCAAGCCAGATCCCCCCGGTCACCGCGCACCCGCCCGAATTACTTGGACGTCCACGAATTGGTGGTTGTGTTCAGCTTGCGAATGCCGTCGTACTGCCGGATGCCCGCGCGAATGCCCGCGCGAAGCCCCAGACGCGCGCCAATACGGAGCCCGCCCTTGACATCGGCGGCCTGTTGCGCGCCTTCGGCGGCAAGCTCCGCCACGGCGCTCTCCGGCAGATCCGCAATGGTAATACGCTTCTTATCCTCACTCATACAACCTGTCTCCTCAATCCCACGGCGCCCGCGGGCGCCGGTTTCCCGCATTTGATACCGGGAGTGTACCACGAAATTCCCGTTTTCGCCCGATACCGATCTGTCAACGGCCCCTCCGAATAGGGTAAGCTAGGGCGCATGACCGGCATGCGCGACCATCCCCGTTTCCGCCCGGGCCTTGACGCAACGCGGCGTCCGGGGGTAGGATGGCGGGCCGCATCTAACGACCGGTAAGTACAAACAGGCATTGGGCACGTCCTGAAGGAGATCTCGTTCCATGACCACTATCAACCGCGTGGCCGTACTTGGTTCCGGCGTGATGGGCGCCGCGATCGCCGCGCACCTCGCCAACTGCGGCATCCCCAGCATCATGCTGGACATCGTGCCGCCCAACCTCTCGGACGCCGACAAGAAAAAGAAGGGCAAGCGCAACGCCATCGCCGACGGGGCCAAGGCCGCGCTCGCGAAGGCCAAGCCCTCGCCGATTTATTCCAGCGCTTCGCTCGACCTGATCGAGACCGGGAACTTCGACGACGACATGGCCCGGATTGCGGAGTGCGACTGGATCATTGAGGTGGTGAAGGAAGACCTGAACATCAAGAAGAAGGTGTTCGGCGAAGTTGCAAAGCACCGCAAGGCCGGCGCGATCCTCAGCTCGAACACGAGCGGCATCCCGATTCAGGCGATGGCGGCGGACATGCCGGCGGAGATGTCGGCGCACTTCCTGGGCACGCACTTCTTCAATCCCCCGCGCTACCTGAAACTGCTCGAAATCATCCCCGGTCCGGCCACGAAGCCGGAAGTGATCGAGATGATGGCGGCCTTCTGCGAGAACGTGCTCGGCAAGGGCATCGTGCACGCGAAGGACACGCCGAACTTCGTGGCGAATCGCCTGCTGACCTTCGCGATGCAGTTTATCTTGCACGAGATGACGAAGGACGGCCTGAGCGTGGAGGAAATCGACGCGCTCACGGGTCCGGCCATCGGGCATGCCTCCTCGGCCACCTTCCGCACAGCGGATCTGGTGGGCCTGGACACGCTGAAGCTCGTGGTGGGCAATGTGCGCAACGGCTGCCCGGACGACGAGCGCGCCGATCTGATGCAGGGGCCCGCGTGGTTCGACAAGATGGTGGAGAAGGGCCTGCTCGGCAACAAGAGCGGATCGGGCTTCTACAAGAAGACCAGCGAGCGCGACGAAAAGGGCAAGGCGATCATTCTGGGCATCGATCCCGAGACGCTGGAGTACCGCGACCCGATCAAGCCGCGCTTCGAGTGCACCGGCGCGGTCCGCAACGTGGAAGCGCTGGACGAGAAGCTGAAGATCATGTATCTCGGCGAGGACCCGGGCGCGCAGTTCGTTTTCAAGCAGTTCGCGCACCTGGCGCAGTATGCGGGCAACCGCATCCCCGAAATCGCCGATGACATCGTGAATATCGACAACGCGGTGAAGTGGGGCTTCGCGTGGGAGGCGGGCATCTTCGAGACCTGGGACACCCTCGGCTTCGAGACGGTGTGCGAGAAGATGGCCGCGATTGGCGTCGATCTGCCGCCGATCGCGAAGGCCCTGAAGGAATCGGGCCACACCCGCTTCTACCGCGTGGAAAACGGCGTCGAGGAGTATTTCGATATCGCGTCGAAGGGCTACAAGCCCGTGCCTAAGAACCCGCGCGAGATGGTGCTGGCGAACATCAAGACGCAGAAGACCAGCGTGGTCAAGACGAACGACAGCGCCAGCCTGATCGATCTCGGCGACGGCATCCTCTGCTGCGAATTTCACTGCAAGATGAACGCGATCGATCCGGACCTCACCGCCATGCTGAATGCGGGCGTGGACCTGTTGGAGGCGGATAAGTTCGATGGGATGATCATCGCCAATCAGGGCAAGCACTTCTGCGCGGGCGCGAATATCTTCCTGATCCTCGGCGAGATCATGCAGCAGAACTGGGACGGCATCGAGAAGGCGGTCCGCGGGCTGCAGGGCACGGGCATGCGCATGAAATATTGCCGCAAGCCGATCGTGGCCGCGCCGCACCACTACACCTTCGGCGGCGGCGTGGAAATCTGCCAGCACGCGGACAAGGTCGTGCTTGCGGGCGAGACCTACGCCGGCCTCGTGGAGATGGGCGTCGGCCTCATCCCCGGCGGCGGCGGCTGCAAGGAAATGCACATCCGCGCGATGGAATACTGCCCCGAAAACGTACTGGCGGACCCGTTCCCCTATGTCCGACGCGCCTTTGAGGCCATCGGCCAGGCGAAAGTGGGCACGAGCGGTCAGGAGGCGATCGATCTCGGCTACTTCCGCGCGAGCGACATCGTCCTGCCAAACTTCGAACACCAGGTGGCCAAGGCCAAGGCGGTGTGCCTGGGTATGGTGGCCGCCGGGTACGCCCCGCCGCGTCCGCCGCGCCTCAAGGCGCTGGGCGATGGGCCGGCGGCGGCCTTCAAGGCGGCGGTGTGGAACATGCAGCAGAGCGGCTGGGCCAGCGAGCACGACGCGCTCATCGCGAGCAAGGTGGTGAACGTGCTCGTCGGCGGCAACCGCCTGGCCGGCGCGCGCATCACGGAGCAGGACCTCCTCGACCTCGAGTGCGAGGGCTTCCTCAGCCTATGCGGCACGGAAAAAACCGCCGAGCGCATCCAGCACATGCTCATGAACAACAAACCCCTGCGGAATTAAACGCGGCGGGCTGAACGTTAAACAAAAAATTGAACCACGAATGAACACGAATTTGGGCTCTACATGCCGCGATAATCGCGTTGTTTTTATGCAGGGCGAGAACATGCACGGCAACGTCCAGAATGATTGAGAAATGCCAACAGGTCCGTCTTTCCCGCGAAGGCGGGAATCCATTGGAGTACGAAGGTATGCGCTTCCGCGCTCCTGGATCCCCGCGTTCGGGGCTGTCGGTTTAACTGATGCGGACGCCTCAAAACCCACAAGTTTGTGCTACTGTCTTAAAGCGTCATTCCCGCGAAAGCGGGAATCCAGTGGAATTCAGAGGTTTGTGCGATCACGTTGCTGGATCCCCGCGTTCGCGGGGATGACGGATCGGCTCATTCCTTCCATAGTGTAGGGTGAGTTAAGTAAATCGACAGCTCCGTTCGCGGGGAAGACGCTCCGCGGCAAGGTGATTCACTTCGCTGGTCGGGCCAGATTCAACGTTGACTATCCTATTCGTGTAAATTCGTGTTCATTCGTGGTGAAGATCTTCAAATTCGCCTTCAGACGGCGCGGCCGTCGTGATTGCTGAAAGGATAATTTCATGGACAACGTATACGTAATCTCCGCCAAGCGCACCGCCGTGGGAAAATCGGGCCGCGGCACGCTCTCGCAGACGCGCCCGGACGACCTGGCCGCCTTCGCCATCCAGGGCGCCGTGGACGCCGCCGGGATCGACCCGGCCGCCGTTGACGACGTGGTCATCGGGTGCGCGACGCCCGAGGCCGAGCAGGGCATGAACGTCGCCCGCATCGCCCTCCTGCGCGCGGGCCTGCCCAAGACCGTCAGCGGCATGACGATCAACCGCTTCTGCTCCTCCGGCACCGAGGCCATGGCCGTGGCCGCCGCGAAAATTGAGTGCGGCATGATCGACATCGCCGTCGCGGGCGGCACGGAGTCCATGAGCATGATCGGCGGCGGCGGCAACAAGGTCGTCCCGAACCCCACGCTCGCCGAGGAGATGCCCGACATCTTCATCGCCATGGGCAACTGCGGCGACAACATGGCGCGCGACTTCAAGATCACGCGCGAAGAGGCCGACGCCTGGGGCGCCCGCAGCCAGCAGCGCGCCGGAGCCGCCGTGGCCGCCGGTAAATTCAAGGACGAGATCGTCCCGGTCGAGGTGAAGACGCCCGACGGCGGGACCTTCACCTTCGACACCGACGAAGGACCGCGCCCGGAAACCACCCCCGAGGTGCTCGGCGGGCTGCGCCTGGCCTTCGCGGCCTCGCCCAAGCTCGGCGTGTGCACGGCGGGCAACTCCAGCCAGACCAGCGACGGCGCCGCCGCCTGCGTGCTGGCCAGCGGCGAGGCCGTCAAGAAGCACGGCCTCAAGCCCCTCGGCAAGATGCGCGCGTGGTGCGTGCAGGCCGGCGAGCCCAAGTACCTCGGCCCGCCCCAGGTCCCCGCGATCCGGAAGGCCTGCGAAATGGCCGGGATCACGCCCGAAGACATCGGCCTCGTCGAATGCAACGAAGCCTTCGCCACCCAGACCATCCACGTCGTCCGCGAGCTCGGCTTTGACGAGGAAATCGTCAACGTCAACGGCGGCGCCATCGCCCTCGGCCATCCCCTCGGCTGCACCGGCGCCAAACTCGTCGCCACGCTGCTCCACGAAATGAAGCGGCGGAAGGTGAAGTACGGCCTGGTGACCATGTGCATCGGCGGCGGCATGGGCGGCGCCGGGATCTTCGAGTTGTGTGAGTAGGAGTAGGATAGGCGTCCCGCCTGTCCTGGACAGCCGAGACGGCTATCCTACATTTTGTTAGCGCCCCGCTGGAGGAATCCGGCGGGGCGTTGAGTTATAGCACCGTACCGTATGACAAACACCGTGCCACGCGATTCCGCCTCGGGCGGATTCGTGTGCCCGTCGTGAAGTTCGACTGGGACATTACACGCGTTTCGAACGCGCGGTTCCAGCCCGAAGAACTTTTTACCGGCAGGCCGCACACACAACGCCTCTCCCGCGTCCTCCGCCACCATACGACCGGCACACGAAGTGGCGGAGCCACATCGCGTGGCACCAACCTGATGGTGTTGGGGCCTGTTGCCTGCGTGCTACAATACAAGGGTCAACGCAGGAGCTTGCATATGGAGATCATCGGACACGTAAGACAAGGGGTAATCGTCCTGGACAGCCCCTCGTCCCTTCCCGAGGGCGCCCGGGTGAGAATCCAGCCGATGCTGGAGGATTCCGCATATTCGATCGACCCGGAAGTAGCCCAATTCGCGGGGATCTTACCCGCAGATATTGACCTCCACGATGCGCGCCTCGCTTCCATACTCGAAAAGCACACATGAAGGTGATGTTTGACACCAACATTGCGCTTGACATCCTCCAGCAGCGCGATCCACATCAACAGCGATCGGCGGAGGCCGTGAGCGCCGTGATTCAAGGCGAGATTCAAGGGTGTTTCCCTGCTCATGCCGTCACTACGGTGTATTACGTGCTAAGAAGGGTCGTGGGGCAGGCGGAGGCGCGACGCGCAGCAGGTTGGTTGGTCAACACCTTGGAGATTGCACCGTGCGACGGCGGAGTGCTGACTGCGGCTATCGCAACCCCCATGGGCGATCTGGAAGATGCCGTTGTCGCCTGCTCCGCACGTGAAGCCGATTGTGACTACATCGTGACGCGCAATAAGCCGGATTTCTCCAAATCACCTGTGCCCGCCATATCTCCCGAAGAACTACTGGGCATACTGGCCGCCTCGTAGGCGGCAGCGGCGCCCGGGGATTCTTGATCTGTGTGAGTAGGAGTAGGATAGGTCGAAGACGCGCCGTGGTGGGCGTCCCGCCTGTCCTGGACAGCCGGAACGGCTATCCCACATTTTGTTAGCGCCCCGCTGGAGGATTCCGGCGGGGCGTTGCGTTTCAGCAACGTACCGTTTGACAAACACCGTGCCACGCGATTCCGCCTCGGGCGGATTCGTGTGCCCGTTGTGAAGATCGACTGGGACATTGCGAACGCCCTGAACCAGCGGTTCCGGCCCGAAGAGCATCTTTCCGACAAGCCGCTTACACAACGCCTCTCCCATGTCCTCCGCGCACGGGACGACTGGCACACGAAGTGGCGGAGCCACATCGCGTGGCACAAGTCGTTCCCAATATGAAACGACAAACACCGTGCCACGCGATTCCGCCTCGGGCGGATTCGTGTGCCCGTCGTGAAGTTCGACTGGGACATTACGCGAGTTTTGAACTCGCGGTTTCACACTGGGGACCTTTCTCCCGACAAACCCACACACAACCCCTCCACCATGTCCTCCGCGCACCTTACGACCGGCACACGAAGTGGCGGAGCCACATCGCGTGGCACGATCTTCTTTTACCGCTCACATCGCTCCCTCGCCTTGACTCTTCCATCCAATCGCGCTACTATTT
>JAHBVV010000045.1 GCA_019637335.1 Candidatus Hydrogenedentota bacterium
CTGGGAACGCCGGGATTCTATTCCAAACCACTTACGTCACTTTATTTCCCGAGCTCCCGTTGCCGCGGTCACGCCGAAGGTCCGCCGAGGCGGAAATGTCCACGATCCTGCTATTCACGCCCGTCTTGACCGAGAATCGCCTCCAAGGCGATGGGTGCTTCATTCCGCTAATGTGTTACAAAAGCTCAAAGGCGGACCTGCTATCGCTCCATTTGAGTCCTCGAACCCGGTCAATAGTGTCTCTTATTCGTGTGAATTCGTGTGCATGCGTGGTTGTGTTGAATATCCTGGTTGCGACACGCGGCGGCTGCTCTGCTCTAAGTGCTTCGTGGTTCAATCGCATCAGGAACGCATGAAGCCCACGCCAGCTCCTTCGCGCCTTTTCGCGTGAATATCAACCCTTCCAACTTCTTTCCATCCTGGTCTTCGTACTACTATCCGTCAAATTCTTGTTTTTTCTGCAAGTTCTTTCGCTCAAGATCCGTATAACCGTTTGTTGTAAAAGCATTTACGAAGCGAAACTTCCAGGGAGAATTTCCGGGCCGTTCCACAAGTTTCGTGGTCGAAATTCTCTTCTTGCCCACGGATTACACCGATGACACGGATTGAAGCGACACGCAGACCAAACAAGAAGAAGCAGCCCGCCACCCGATCAACCCCGCTACAATTCCGATGCTGAACAATCCGAACAGGCTGCCTTGGAAACAGCACGCAGCCGCCTGCACACCCCAACGACCGAAATCATTTTCTATCCGTGTCATCAGGGCAATCCGTGGGCACAATTCTTGACCGCCGCCCGCGGCTGCTCCCGATGCATTCGTGTGCATTGGTGCTCATTCGTGGTTAAGGATGCACTCTCTCGATCATCCACCCAATCCATATGCGTACCAGAAATCAACCTATGCGGTCTCTGCGTTCTCTGCGGTTAAAGCTATTCTCTGTTTTTCTTCGTGCCCTTCTTTCCTTCGTGCCCTTCGTGGTGATCATTTCTTTGGTTGCGGCCAGAGGCTGCGCTGTGCCCTTCGTGGTGATCAATTCTTTGATCGCGGCCAAAGGCTGCCCTGCGCCATCCGTGGTCACATATCCTGATCGCGGCCGGCAAAAGTCCAAGACAGCTCGAATCAAAGGCTGATGGCCCGGGGAGAAGTCCAGGGTCAGCCTTTGCGGTGCTTTTTCTTGCCCTTGTCCTTGTCCTTGATGCGCTTCTTGGCCCCGGTTTCGCCGAATTTCTTGCCCTCTTTCTTGTGGAAGGGCTTGCCGTCTTTCTTGGGGAAGGGCTTCTTGCCCTTACGCGGCCTGCCGGAGACGTAGCCCTCGCCGGTGTCCTCGTGCTCTTCGTAGCGGCGGATGCGCAGCTTCTGTCCCGCGACGCGGACGTCCTGGAGGAGGGTGTGGATCTCTTTGGGCATTTCCGGGAGCACCACGAGGCTGTATTCGTCGAAGATGTCGATCGCGCCGATGAACTGGCTGTCCAGGCCGGCCTCGTTGGCGATGGCGCCGACGATGTTGCCGGGCTTCACGCCGTGCGTGTGGCCGACGGCGAGGCGGTAGCGCTGCATGCCCTCGCCCATCGGCGCCAGGTCGCGCCGGGCGCCGTACTTTTCGCGCTTCTTTGGCCGATCGCCGGCGTCGCCCGCGTCGTTCTGGCGTTCGCGCTTGCCCGGACGGGTTTCTTCGGGTGGCGCGAAGCGCGGCTGATCCTGGAGGAGCAAGGGCTCGTCGCCCTGGTAGAGTTTCGCCAGGGCCGCGGCGACTTCAATGGCCGGCACGTCGTGATCGGCGACGTACTGTTCCACGATCCGGTGGTACAAATCGAGGCCATTGCTCGCCAGGGCGGCGGTAATACGGTCCTTGAACTGGGCGATGCGCCGGTCGTTCAGGGCCTCGGTGGAGGGCATTTCCATCAGCGTGATCTTCTGGCGCGTGGCGCGCTCGATGGAGGAGAGCATGCGCCGCTCGCGGGGGGTCACGAAAAGGATGGCCTCGCCCGTCCGGCCGGCGCGACCGGTCCGCCCGATGCGGTGGATATAGGGCTCGGTGTCGGTCGGGATGTCGTAGTTGATGACGTGGCTGATGCGCGCGACGTCGAGGCCGCGCGCGGCGACATCCGTGGCGACGAGGATATCGAGCTCGCCGTTTCGGAGGCGGTTCACGGTGCGCTCGCGCTGGGCCTGGGCCACGTCGCCGCTGAGGGCGGCGGCGGCGTACCCGCGCGCACTGAGCTTCTGGACCAGCTCGGCGGTGGCGGTTTTCGTCCGCACGAAGATGATGATCGCGTCGTAGTCTTCCGATTCGAGGATGCGCGTGAGGGCGTCGAGCTTGTGGTGGTGGCTCACGAGCCAGTAGCGCTGGTTGATGGTCTCGGCGGTCGCAGTCTTCACTTCGATGGCGATGACTTCCGGATCGCGCAGGTGCGTCTCGGCGATGCGCTGGATCTCGCGCGGCATGGTGGCGGAAAAGAGGGCGATCTGCCGGTCCGGCGGCGTTTGCTCCAGAACCCACTTCACATCGTCGATGAAACCCATGCGGAGCATTTCGTCCGCTTCGTCCAGGACAAGCGTGGTGAGGGCTTCCAGGTTGAGCGTGCCCCGGCGCATGTGGTCCATGACGCGGCCGGGGGTTCCGACGACGACGTGCACGCCGCGTTTGAGGCCGCGCACCTGCGGCGCATAGTCCGATCCGCCATAGATCGGGAGGACGTGCAGGTCCGGGAGTTGCGCGGCGTAGCGCTGAAAGGCCTCGGCGACCTGGATCGCCAGTTCGCGCGTCGGCACGAGCACGAGGGCCTGCGGCCAGGTTTGCGCCAGCTCGATCCGCGAGAGGATCGGCAGGGCGAAGGCGGCGGTCTTGCCCGTGCCGGTCTGGGCCTGGCCGAGGACGTCCTTCCCCGCCAGAAGCGGGGGTATCGTGGCGGCCTGGATGGGGGACGGAGTCTCGTAGCCGACGTCGTCGAGGGCGCGGAGCACGGCCGGGGTCAGCCCCAGCGCGGCGAACAGGGTCTCGGCGGGCGCGGGCTCGGTTTCGCTCGATTCGAAGGAGTCAGCGGGGGAAAAATCAGTGGACATAGGTGTATTCCAGTGCGCGTGCGGTGAAAACCAGGACATTCCGCACGCGGGCCGAAGGGATTTCGGGCGCGGCGGCGGGGTACAACAACACCCTGCGAGGGTGAGTGCCTCCATGGTTTTTCCCGGCCTGAAATCGGGGCGATCAGGGAAAGGAATGCGCGCAAGCTGGCGGCGGAGAGGCGGGTACCCGGCAAGTATGGTCGTAGTATACCACAACCCTGCGGCAAAATCCGAATAACCGCAGGGCAATCGAATTTCAATCCAATCGCGGCTTATGGGCGGGAACTTGAGTTGATTTGAATCCATGAATCAATGAAAGTGAGCGTGTTGGAGCGCCGGCATCTCTGCCGGCAAGGGCCAGCATTCGCCGCGGGCGAAATGCCAGCGCTCCAACACGGGCCCCATATATCATTTCAGGAGCTTCATATCGCGCGCGGCCCGTACAGGAAGTTTGAATGCGCTCGCCCTGCGAATAACCGCGTTCGCAATCCCGGCGCGCCGCTGCTATGATGCGCGCACCCATGAAAACACGCGCTAGAAACATACTCAAGGCGCTCTTCCCAGACACCCTGCTGGCCGCCGTTCGCCTGTTTCGGGGGCTGCCCCGCCGGGTGGCGCGCCTGGAGCGCCAGGTGGCGTTGAACGCCGCGCACGCGGCCCGGCGGGCGGGCGCGGAGCCGTGCGGGCCCGCGCTCCACAGCGTGCTGAACCGCCACGAGATTCAGGTGTACTCGCAGCACGGCGAGGACGGCATCGTGCAGTTCATTTTCGGGGAAATCGGGGCGCCGCACCGGACCTTTGTGGAATTCGGGATGGGGGATGGCCGGGAGTGCAATACGGCATGGCTCTCGCTGCACGCGGGCTGGCGGGGCCTGCTGCTGGATGCGGACGGGGAGCGGGTGGCGGCCGCGCGGGCCTTTTACGAGCGGATGCTGGGGCCGGGGCAGGAGGCGGTGCGCATCGAGCAGGCGTGGGTCACCGCGGAAAACATCAATGATACGATCCGTTCGGCGGGTTTTGCGGGCGAGATCGACCTGCTTTGCATCGACCTGGATGGCATGGACTATTGGGTCTGGCGGGCGCTGGACGTCGTGCGACCGCGCGCCGTGATAGTGGAATACAGCGCGGTTCTCGGGCCGGAGCGCGCCTGTACGGTTCCCTACGATCCGGGATTTTCCCGCTGGCGCGCGCACCCGAGCGGATTGTACGCGGGAGCGTCGCTCGCGGCGCTGGAGAAGCTGGGCCGGGAGAAGGGGTATCGCCTGGCGGGCTGCAACGCGCACGGCGTGAACGCGTTTTTCATTCGGGAGGACCTGGCGTCCGATTCCATTCCGGCGGTAAGCGCCGCGCGGGCGTGGTATCCCTGCGAGGACCTTTTGCTTGGCCTCATTACGCCCGAGCGCTTTGCCGGCGTGGCGCACCTGCCCTGGGAGGAGGTGTGATGCGGCGGGCCCTGCAAGTTTGGACCGAGGGCTTCGCCTTCTGGGTGGTGTTATTCTCCGCCGCCGCCTGGTGGATGCCCGCGCCCTTCGCGGCGCTTGCGCCAGGCATCGTGCCGGGACTCGGCGTGATTATGTTCGGCATGGGGATGAGCCTCTTGCCGGGAGATTTCGCGCGCGTGTTCAAGCAGCCGAGGGCGGTGGCCTGTGGGGTCGCCGGGCAGTTCGTAGTGATGCCGGCGATCGCCTGGGGCATCGCGCACGGGCTCGGCATGCCGCCGGAAATCGCGCTGGGTTTCATCATTCTGGGATGTTGCCCGGGCGGGACCGCGTCGAACGTCATCGTGTACCTGTCGCGCGGCAATGTGGCGCTTTCGGTGACGCTGACGGCCTGCTCGACGCTGCTGGCGGTTTTCCTGACGCCCCTGCTGATCTGGCGGCTGGGCGGGGCGATTGTGCCGGTGGATGTCTGGGGCCTGTTCAAGAGCGTGGTGACCATTGTGCTCGTCCCCGTGGGGGCGGGCCTGATCGTTCACCGGTATCTTGGCCGGCGCGCGGACGCGATCAATGCGGCGTTCCCCGCGCTGTCGGTCTTGATTATCGTGCTGGTGATCGCCGCGATCATCGCGGGGGCGCACGACACCCTGCCGCAGGCCGGAGGGATTCTGGCGGTGGGAGTGTTGCTCCACAACGCCCTGGGCCTGGCGCTGGGCTATGGCCTCGCGCGGCTCTGTGGGCTGTCCGCACGCGATTGCCGGACGATTGCCGTGGAGGTGGGTATGCAGAACAGCGGCCTGGGCGTCGCGCTGGCGTCGAAGCACTTTTCGGCGGCCGTGGCGTTGCCGTCGAGCATTTTCAGCGTCGTCCACAACCTGACGGGGTCCGCGCTCGCGAACTACTGGCGCCGGTACGCGCCGGGGAATGATGCTTGATACGGACCGGCGTTCGCGGAACCACCCCGCCAATTCGCTGGCGGGGCGGGCCGCGATTGCCGGATTTCAGCGATTATGCATCAGAGTTCTGCGCTTGCGCCAGGCCAGCATTGTGCCGCCTAAACCGAGCAGCGCAAACGATCCTGGTTCGGGTATGGGAGGGCTCTGCCCGGCGGCAAGAGAGTAGAAAATGACACCCTCGTTCTCGCCCACGAGCGACCAGGTACTGGTGGCGAGGTCGTAGAGCCCAATCGCCCCCCGAGCGGACGAGGCCCCCAGGGCGTAGTCGTAGTAGTAGTTGGCGATGCCGTAAAGGGCGTCGTTGATGCCGTCGTCGTCGGTATCCACGCCCGTCAGGCCGGCGAAGCCTGACCAGTAACCATCGAGCGTTTCCATGGCGGCGGCGTTAAAGGCGCCATTTGCCGTGGCGTACCCGGTGTCTGGATCGATGTCGAGCAGGGTGTTCGTCTCGAGATCAAGGCCATAAAGCCGGTCGCCAACGCTTCCCAGCGAAATGACAAAGGGGCCGTATGTCATGTCCCGGTCGGGGAAGGCCAGGTTAATGGCGTCCAGGAGCGCGGTCTCGGTTCCGACAGGGGTTTGAAGGCCCGTATTTAAGTCGAGGCTGTGAAGCTGCGCAGTGTCGAAATCCGCGTTGAACGGCAGCGTAAACGCGCGGCCATCCGGCATTATCTCCAGGCTGGTGGCCGATCCGGAAGCGGCGCTTCCTACGAGAGACAAGCCAGCGTCCTCTGTACTGATGGTGTAGAGGTTTAATCCGCTGCGACCGTACAGCGTCCCATCTGGCGCTGTTGCCAGCCCGGCGATTCCGGCGGCTATCGGGGCGATTTGTGTCGCGGCCCCGCTACTGAGGTCGATCGACCACAGGAAGTTGCCGGTGTCGTGGCCGTGACCGGGGGCGAAGGCCTGGCCGACGGCGTACAACACCGATGTGGCGGCGGCGGTGGCTGCGTAGGATGCTACCGCCAGCATGGCCGCGTAGTGGACTAATCTTCTTCGAGTACGCATGCGAGAATCTCCCTTTGCCATGCGATCATGGCGTTCTACGTTCTGGCAGACGGTGATCGCACCATTGCGCCATCGTCTGTTCGCGAGCCATTATATGATAATGATTTCTCAAGATCAATAAAGATTCGTGGCATACCGCTGGCGTGAGGCGGTGATGGGGCCGTTGCCGTCAGGCGTTCTGGTGGGGAGCCGAGACGGGGCGTGCGGGGGCGGGATCGCGAAGCTGGATAAGGGAGGACTTCGTCAGGCGGTCGGGGTCGCCCCGTCGTCGGGCGACTCCTCGTCGCCGGGCGGGGTTGCGCTTTCGGGCTCCGCATCCGGCGTTCCGGCTGCGTCAGACAGCGCATCGCCCTCGGGAAGGCTGGCGTCGGTCGCATCGGCAGTGGTCTGCGCCGCGCTGGCGTCATTCTCCGGCGTCAGATCGGGCGCGGTTTCGTCCGCGCTAGGCGCCGTTACGTCCGTATTCTCAACGGGTGGTGGCGGCGGGTATTTGTCCTGGTCGAACTTCTCGCGGTACCGGCGAGGGATGGACGGGCGCTTTGCTTCGAGGGCCGGTCCCCACTCGTCGCGCGTTTCTTCGAGGTAGCTCATGAGGTACATGCGCACGGTGTGCACATGATGCTGATCGGCCGCCTGGAAGGTATCCCGCCAGGCGCCCTGATTAACGATTCCGTACAGGTTGCCGCGATCTTCCAGAAAGCGCGCCAGGCACACTTCGGGGTCTGCGGAGCCGTATGCGCGCATGAACTCTTCGGGGGATTGTTCCCCCACGTAGGTTTGCCAGATGTCGAGGTTCGTCATGCGGCGTAGTGTAGCACACGCGAATTCCCGGACGCATGCGTGGCGGCCCGAGCCTTAGGGGGGACAAAAAGGAAGCGGAAGCCGCGTCGAAAACGCTTCGCTGGCGGGTCTGGGCACTCCACGTGGCCCTTGCTGATCCTGTTTGGGACCCTTACAAAGCTCTTTCGCTACACAGCTTCCGCATCAGATGGGGTGGAAATAGCAGCGTTAACCGCGTCATTGGGTCTGGGCACTACACGTGGCCACTGACGTCCTGTTTTGAGGAGCATGCGCGCAACGCTTTTCAACTGACTACTTCCACCGTATCCAAAGCGGCAACGTCGTCTCAGGTCCGTGCGCGCACCCACCGCTGGGCCGCCTGTTGCGGGCCTGTTCACGCGTTTTCCGCAGTGCCGGACCCAGGGGGAACCCGGCCTCTGCCTCAGCGGCGCGCGCCCGGTTTCGGGCTTTCCGCCGTTCGCTCGGGACCGGTGTCCTGAGTCCAATTGCAGTATACCATGGACGGCGAAAATTGCAAAGGATTTTTTCAAGTTTTTTCGGGGGCTGCGGATCGCGGATCAGGCCCGGATTCCGGGGCTCCGCGCTGATTCAGCCACTGCGGCCAAGGATCACGGAAACGTCGTCGGTGTCCCGGTTTGGAACCGCAAGATCCAGCTGCCCGTCGCCGTTCAAATCGACCGCGAGCGCCGCGATCGGGAGGCTGCCGGCGGGCACGTTTTCGGCCCGCTCGTAGAGCAGGCTCGCCCGGCGCAATCGGATCGCTACTTCGCCATTATCGTTGGTGGTGTAGATATCCAGGCGGCCATCGCGATTCAGGTCGGCGACCCCCACGGAATTGGGCGACGGGCCGGCCGCCACCACACCGCTGCCGCCGAAGCTCCCGTCGCCGCGGTTGATGAAGAGCTGGACGCTCCCCAGCAGCCGGTGTGAGGTCACCACGTCGAGGTCGCCGTCGCCATCGAGATCCGCCACGGCCAGGCTGCCGGGCGCCGCGTTGGCCACGTAGGCCGTCATGCGATCCAGATCCAGCGTACCGTCGCCTTTGCCGGGGATCACCCGCATCGCCGAGGTTTGCGTGCCCGAACCGTCGATGTCCACACCATTGACGAGGACCACGTCCAGGCGCCCGTCGCGGTCGACATCCGCGAGGTGGACATCCAGCGGGAAATTGCCCGCGGCGTATTCGACCGCGTCCTCGAAAGCGCCGGATCCATCACCGAGCAGCACGGCCACGGCGTCGCGGTTGGCGTTGCCGGTGACGATATCGAGGTTCCCGTCGCCGTCCAGGTCGCCAAGGGCCACGGAGCGCGGCTCGGCGGAACGCGTTGAATCGGACCCGCGCACGGAGAAGAACACAGGGCTTTGGAATGTCCCGCCGCCATTGCCCAGCAGAACGGCCACCCGGCTCTGGTTCAGGTTGGTTACTACCAGGTCAAGGTGGTTGTCGCCGTTCAGGTGGCCCAGCGCGAGCGCGCGGGCCGGCCCCCCGGCGGCCACGGAACGGCCCGGTTCGAAGCTGCCGGTTCCATCGCCGAGAAGCACGGTGACGTCGTTGCTTTCAAGGTTCCCCACGACCAGGTCAAGGTTGTTGTCCCGGTTGAGGTCGCCCGCCGCCACGATGCGCGGGCGCGCGCCGGCCGGGAAGCGCCGCTCCGCGTTCAGGGTGTTGGCCGCGGACGCTTCGATGACGAGCATGGTATCCCTTGCCAGGTTGCAGGCGACGGCGTCCACGCGCCCGTCCCGGTTGATGTCCGCGGGGGCGATGTCCACCACGCCCGCGCCGGCATGGTAGCGCGCGCGCTCGGAAAAACGGCCGCGCCCGTCGCCGGCCAGCAACAGGAGTTCACCCGAAGAGACGGTGTCGGCCGCGCTGGCGAACATCACGGCGAGAATGTCGAGATTGCCGTCCCCGGTGTAGTCGGCCAGGGCGAAGCGGGTGGGGTTGGCGTCCAGGGCCGTAAATACGACGGGATCGAAGGCCCCGCCGCCCGCGCCCGGGTGGACGGCGATCGCGCTGGACCCGGGATTGCTCGCAATAAGGTCCGGCCACCCGTCGCGATCAAGATCCGCGATCCGGACGAGGCGTGGCGCCGTGCCGGTGGGCAGGTTGACCGGCGCGGCGAAGGTGTCCGATCCGTCGTTGAGGAATACGGAGAGCGAGTTGTCGTCGCGGTTTGCGGCGACGAGATCGGGGAGGCCGTCGTTGTTGAGGTCGCCGGTCGCCAATGATCGTACGCCGCCGCCCGCGGCAACATCCATGGCGGGTGCATAGCCCCCCTCGGGGATGGCCAGAAGGATCGAGATGGCGCCGATTCCGCTGCTTGCGGCCACGAGGTCCAGGAGCCCGTCCCCGTTGACGTCCAGCGCGGCGACATCCCGCGGCACGGCGCCTTCCGTGAGAGGCCACAACTCCGCGGGCTGGTAGGCGCCATCGGCCGTGCCCCGGATCACGGAGATATCATCGCTCGCGGCGTTGGCGGCCACAATATCGGTGATGCCGTCCCCGTCGAGATCCACGAGGGCGAGGGCGCGCGGCTCGGAGCCGCCGGTCGCGATATCTTCCGGCGCCGCATAGTTGCCGCCGCCCGAGGAGCGCCAGACGCGGATCGTGCCGTCGAGGGCGTTGGCCGTGGCGAGATCGGGGAAGGCGTCGCCGTTAAGGTCGCCGGTGACGACGGCGTCCGGCGCAACGCCCGCCGTAAAGGTTCGGGGCAGGCGGAAGAACACCGAGCGGGTTTCCGGGTCGGGATCCGGATCTGGGTTGGGATCCGGGCAGCCGGTCTGGAACATCGCGCCAACCGCCAGGACGGTCGAAAGAACGAGTGTGGAAGAAAAGCGCGCCCGGACTGCCATGGAAGAACCTCCTCTGCGACCGATAGTTCGGTGTTGCGTATGTGCGCCATGTTTGCCGCGTTGCGGGCGGGCCGCACTCCTCCCGCGCGTCTTCGGCCCGCGCTCCCATTGGTCACCCGTACCGTCGCGGCGCGGGATTTCGATGGAATGGAGACGGGGCCGTATCACTTGCCTGAAGTGTCACGAGTATACCTGTTGTCCCGGCATATGATCACTTGCCCTACCGAATTTTATCAGGGCAATCGCGTTTAAACTTCCTGTCCGAGCCGAGCGCCATACAAACCACCTGAAATGTAAAAAAGTGAGCGTGTTGGAGCGCTGGCATCCTTGCCGGCAGAGATGCCGGCGCTCCAACACGCTCACTTTCATTGATTCAAGGCTCCCATTCAACTCAAGTGACCGTAATCGGGTTTAAACGCGATTGCCCTGCGAATTTTACCCCCCGGGGCCGGCATGTGTTACACTTTCCGTAGAACCCCGATTGGCAGTAGAAAGGAAAGAATCGGCATGAAATCGGTCTGTGTCGTGTCGGATCTGCACATGTTCTGCAAGCGTTCGCACTGGGAGGATCACCTCCCGGAGATCTATGCGGCGGCGGCGGGATCGGACCTGTTTGTGTTCAATGGCGACACGTTTGATTTCAAGTGGACGACGCTCGGCAGCGTTGAAGAGACGGTTCACCAGGCGATCGTATTTCTGAGGGGGCTTGCCGCGGAGTTTCCCGACTGCCGCTTCCACGTGAACCTCGGGAACCACGATCACGTGCAGGGATTCATAGACGCGTTATCCAAGCTGGCGCGCGAGACCGAGAACCTATCCTGGCACCCGTACTATTTCCGCGTGGGCAACACGTTGTTTCTTCACGGGGACATGGCGACGCGCAAGATGAGCCACCAGCAGCTGGAGGCGTATCGCGCGGGCTGGCTCCACCACAAGAAACAGGGGCGCGTGAAGAATCGCGTGTACGACGCCGCCTTTCGGGCGGGCGCGCACATTGCGGTTTCCCGCCTGGTCCATCCGCCGCGCCGCACGCTGGAGCGCGTGCACGCCTACATCCACGACATCGGCCACGGGGCGCCGCACGGCGTCGAGACCGTGTATTTCGGGCATACGCACGTGCCGGTGGACGGGGAGTACTACGGAGGCGTGACCTTTCACAATGGGGGCGCCCCGATGCGCGGCATGGACTTCAGCCTGCTGCGGCTTCAACTTCCCGAGACGGCGTGACGGGGGATCCGGGGGGTCTGAACGCGGCGACCGGCGCCGTGAAATGGCAGGCGGCGTCCGCATCGAGGGCGAGCTCGGCGGGGTAGGGATTGAACAGCGCGGCGATCTCGTGCGGCAGAAAAATCGCGTGGGCGCCCGGGGCGTGGGTCATGGTCAACTCCGTTCCAATAGGGGGCGAATTCACGCAGATTGTGCCCGGTGGGACGTAACGAATGTGTGACGGCGCCCGCAAGAATTCGTGACACCGGTTGGTTTCCGCTTTCGCGATGGCGCATAATCGGCGGGAGTCCCGAAACCCTGAACCCCATCCGGCCGAACCGCGTGAAGCTGCTGCATGTGTACAAAGACTTCGATCCGCCCGTAAGCGGCGGAATCGAGCGGCATGTGGCCCTTACCTGCCGGTTTCAGCGGGCGCACGCGGACGTCGAGGCGCTGGTCTGCCGGGATGGCGTCTGGACCCGCGTCTGCGAGCGGGACGGCACGCGCGTTACGGAGGCGGGGGCCTGGTTTCGCTTTCAGGGCGCCCCGGCGGCCCCGGCATTTCCATGGCTGCTGCGGCGCGCGGCCGCCGATGTGGTGGTGCTCCACATGCCCAACCCGACGGCGGAGCTGTCGTGGCTGCTTGCGCGCCCGAAGGCGGCGCTGGTCGTGCGGTACCACAGCGACGTGGTGCGCCAGGCGGCGGCGATGCGCGTCTACGCGCCGGTCCAGCGGCGCTTTCTGGCAGACGCGCGCCTCATCCTGCCCACGTCGAAGGCGTATCTCGACAGTTCCGCGACGCTGGCCCCCTTTCGCGGGAAGTGCCGCGCCGTGCCGCTGGGCGTTGTGCCGGAGGATTTCGCCGAAGCCGATCCGGGCGCGGTGGCGGCGCTTCGCGCGCGCTATGGCGATCCCTTCGTGCTGTTCACAGGCCGGCACCGGTATTACAAAGGGCTTCCCTACCTGGTGGAGGCCGCCCGCTGGATCAACGCGCCGGTGGTAATTGCCGGGGACGGCCCCGAGCGCCCGCGGATCGAGCGGCTTGCCGCTTCCCTCGGCGCGCCGGTACACTTCCCGGGCCATCTGGACGACGCCGCGCTCCGCGCGCACCTGCACGCGTGCGCCGTGTTCGCGTTTCCATCGGTGGCGCGCAGCGAGGCCTTCGGCATGTCGATCATGGAGGCGCACGCGTGCGGGGTTCCCGCCGTGGCGACCGGGCTGGGCACGGGCGTGGAGTTTATCAACGAGGACGGAAAAACGGGGTTGAACGTGCCGCCGCGGGATCCGCGGGCGCTGGCCGAAGCGGTCAACCAGCTGCTCGGCGACCCCGAGGCGCGGCGCGCGATGGGATCTTTCGCCCGCGCCCGCATCGCGCGCGAATTTGATGCGCGGGCCATCGCCGAACAGGAGCTCAAGCTGTATCAGGAACTGCTTACATGACGGCGGAACAGCCGTATCTGGCCTACGCGTATCTTTTCGCGGTCTCGGCGCTGCTGGCGGCGGGGCTGACGGCGGCGATCCGCCCGTTTGCGATGCGGCTGCGCGTGCTCGATCATCCGGGGGAGCGCAAAGTGCAGCCCGCGCCGGTGCCGCTCCTGGGCGGCGCGGCGATCGTGGGCGCGTTCTACGCAGTCGTTATCGCGCACCTTATCGCCTTTATGGTGCTGGACCGCTTTGGGCTATCGTTCGTTAACGGCTACCTGGACGCCGCCCTGGGGGATGGCAGCGCGATAAAACTGGCGGCGATTCTCGCGGGTGGGCTCGTGATATTTGCGCTGGGCCTCGCGGATGACCTGCGGAATCTGAGCCCGCCGGTGAAGCTGGCCGGCCAGATCGCCGCGGCCAGCCTGCTCGTGTTCGCGGATGTGCGGATTGAACTGTTTGTGCTGTCGAATCCGTGGATCTCCGGGCTGGTGACGATATTCTGGGTGGTCTTAATCACGAACGCGATGAATTTTCTGGACAACATGGACGGGCTCTGCGGCGGCGTCTCGGTTATCGCCGCGTTTTCGTTCTTTCTCTGCGTCGTGCCCTTTGAGCCGCTGGTGCGCTACCTGCTCCTGATTTTCGCCGGCGTGACGGGCGGCTTTCTCTACCACAACCTCAGCCCGGCGCGAATTTACATGGGCGACGCCGGGGCGCTGTTCTGCGGCTACTTTCTCGCGACAATCGCCGTGCTGGGCACCTTTCACGTCGAGGGCACACCGCGCATCGCCGTGGCGGCCCCCTTGCTGGCGCTGGCCGTCCCGCTCTTCGATATGGCCAGCGTGCTCTACCTTCGCTGGCGCCAGGGTCAAGCGCTTATGCGGGGCGATCGCCAGCATTTCTCGCACCGGCTGGTGGATCTGGGCATGTCCCCGCGCCAGGCGGTCGAGTTCATCTTTCTCGTTGCGGCCATCATTGGGCTGGGCGGCGCGTACCTCCCGCTGCTCGATGCGCGCGGGACAATACTGGTGGTGGTGCAGACGGTCGGCGTGTTCCTGCTGATCGTGCTCTTGATGCGTGCGGGCGGGGATCGCGGGAGGCCGAAGCCATGAGCCGGCGCAGAAAGACCCAGGCGCCATCGACGACCCCGGCGGCGCCGGGGGGGCTGTGGCCGGAATCGTTCGCGAGCCCCAGGAACGCGCTGCTGGCCGGGTTCTGCGTGGCCGGCTGGACCGTGATCCTGACCGTGCTCGGGTTTGGAAATAACCTGCTGGGGCTGAAGCAGGCGGGCGTACTGCTTGCCGGGGCGCGTCTGGAGCCCGTGCTTATGGCGGAATCGCTGCACAGCCTCGATATCGCGGCGGTATTGGTTGGATTTGTGCTGGTTCTCGGGGCGGGCTATGTTCACGTTTCGCTCGGGCTCGCGGTGTTGCTCGCGCTGCGCCCGTGGCTAGATGGCTATGTGTACGAGGCCGATAATCTCTACTTTCTGTGGGGCGCGCTGCTGTTGAGCGGGATCTGGGCGGTGCGCCAGTTCTCGAAACCCCGGCGCCTGCACGGGCTGGTTCCGCTCGGGGTGCTCTTCGTATTCTGGGTGGTGAGCGCCGTGGCGGCGGCGACCGGGATCCAGTACGACTCCGCATATCACCAGCTCCTGCTGTGGGCGGGTTACGCGGTCGTCTTCTTTCTGGCGGCGCAGGTGTCCGGTGAGGCCGCGTCGCGCAGGGTATTTCTCGCCGGTTTTCTGGTGGGGCTCGCGGGCCAGGCGCTCTACGCGTATCCCTACCTCCACTACCTGCTCCCGTTTCTCCGGCGGCAAATGCTGGAAAACCCGGCCTACCTGGCCTCCCATTTCGGCGGTATTACGGAGGCGACCCCGGAAATCGCGCGCCGGCTGAACCTGAACCGCGCCTCCGCGAGCATGATCTACCCGAACGCCCTCGCGGCGCTGTTAATACTGGGGATACCAGCATGCCTGGCGCTGACGTGGAACGGCGTGATGGCCACGCGCGCGTCCGGTGAGGAGGCCCTGGCGAAGGAGACGCGCTTCCGCGTCCTAATCCCGTGGGGACTCGCAATCTTCGTGGCGCTGGCCGTTCCGCCCTTTCTGATGGGGCAGCTGGCGCTTATCTACGCCCTGGACGGCCCCCCGTGGTTTGGCGGCCAGGAATCCCTGGCGGCGGGGTGCGTCGCGTTCGCGGGCGCGGGGCTGGCGGCCTTCCTGTTCGGCGCGCGCCGCCACGGCCTGCGCCGGGCGAGCCTCGCGGCGGGCGCCCTGGGTTGCGCGGTGCTCGTCCCGGTGGCGTTGGGCGCGTTGTGGATCACCTACAGCCGGGGCGCGATGCTGGCCCTTGCGATGGCCGTTACCGCGACGGGCGGGCTCGTGTTGGCGCGGCGGCGCGAATGGCGGCTGCCGGGCGTTGGAGGGGCCGCCATCGCCATCGTGTTGATCATGGGCCTTCTTGTTTCCCTCTCGCGGGCCGCCGGACCGGGAATCGCGGCGGCGCAAGAGGCCACTGCGCCCGAAGAGACGGCGCCCGGCGCGGGCCTCCGGGACGAGGGCATCGACGTGACGTTTTCGGACCTGGCGAATCCGGCGTCGCTTTCGATACGGCTGACATACTGGCGCGTGGCGCTGCGCATGGCGCTGGACAACCCGCTGCTGGGCGTGGGGCCGGGAAACTTCAAGTTTGCCTATCCCGTATACCAGTACCTGGGCGCGGGCGATGTGCAAAACGCGCACAATGGCTTCCTGCAGGCGTGGTGTGAGACCGGTATTCTGGGCGCGGTGGCGCTGGCGGGATTCTGGATCGCCGTGCTTTGGCCCGGCGTCGTATCCTTCGCGCGATCGCCGGGCGGGCGGCCGGATTGGCTCGCGGCCGGCCTGGTGGCGGGCATCCTGGCCTTTCTGCTGCACGCAATGCTCGACATGAACCTGACCCACCCGACGCTGATGACCTTCGCCATGGCGGCCGCCGGGTTGCTCGCGCGCCGGGCGCCGCGCAGAGACGAGGCGGCGCTTGCTTCCTTTTCCGTGGCCCGCGCCGGCGCCCTGGCGGTCCTGATGATCGCCGCGCTCTTCTCGGGGCTGGCCCTGCGCCCCTACCTGCAGTATCTGGCGACCAACGGCGGGAAGTATGTGCAGGTGGGAGATCGGGACATGCTCCAGCGGCGCTTCAACGCGGCGGCCTTCTTCCTGGCGGACGGCGCGGACTGGGCACGTGCTGGCAAGCCGGGACGCCCGCCCGCGCTGCCTGCCCGCGAAGCGGTCGCCATCCTCGGCGACCGCGACGCGCTGTTTCGCCTCGGAAGCCTGCTGGCGCCCGTCCCCGAAACCGGCAATTTCGCGCGGCTCGCCCCGGAGAGCGCGATCCCGCCGCAGACCGTGTTTCAGCTGGAGCGCCCCTGGGATGCGCACCTGTTCGTCTTTGAGCGGGCGCGGGCGTGGCTTGGGGAAATGGAACGGATAGACGCCCGCTTTCCGGCCGATCCAGACCACGCTGTTCAGATTGCGCGCGGTTACAAATTGCTACTTGAACAGATTGGGGTCAAACAACAGGGCCAGCGGGACGCCATTCGCGCGGCCCTGGAGGGCTGGTCCGGCGAGGCCGTCCGCCGCAATCCGCTTCGGGCGGACCTGATCCAATTTCGGGGCTGGGCGCTCTGGGCCTGTGGCGCGGCAACGGCCGGAGAGACGAGTTTGAACTATTTCAAAACCGCGATTGCGGCTTTTGAACAGTGCACCCAACTGGCCCCCAATGAGCCAAACTACCATTTCGCGTACCGGGAAGCATTGGACGCGATCGGGGAATCCTATGCGCGCGCGGGGGATGTGGAAACCGGGGAGCGCTATCGCGGCCTGGCGAAGGCGGCCGATGCGGAGGGGCGCAGAATTCAGCGGATGCGCGGCGCCTTCGGTTTGCCCTGACGCGCGGCGTGCTTCCCGGCATTGGGCGGCGACCGCCCCAGCCCGTGTGCATTCATTCCTAAGTTGTTTCACACTAGTCGTTTGTGGCAATATTCCGCTTGGCCCGCGCCGCCGGCGGATTCTGGCGCGGGAAGCTGCCGCAGTGGTATATCGCCTCCCGACGCGAGGAATTCTCATGATCCAACGACTCGAAGCGCTTCGCGCGGAGCTCGAAAAACACGAATGCGATGCGTTCGTCAGTTTTTCGCCACCCGCCAATGAGTACCTCACGGGTTTCCGAGGCAGCACGTCGGCGGTCCTGATCACCCCTTCGGAAGCGGTGTTTCTCTGCGATTTCCGCTATACCGAGCAGGCGGGAAAGCAGGTGCGGGACTATTCGGTGGAGGAGGTCGCGGGCGCACTGGAGAAGAACGCCGGGGAGTGTCTGGCCCGCCTCGGCGCGCGCCGCGTGGCGGTGGAACCATCCACGCTGACGCTGGATCAGAGCCTCTCCGTGGAGCAGGCCTTCGGCGCCGCCGTGGTTCCGGTCAAAGGGCTGGGGACCGCGGCCCGCCAGGTGAAGGATGCGGGCGAGCGCGAAAAAATGCGCCGGGCGACATCGCTTGCGGAGGCTGCGCTTTCCGCCGTGCTGCCGCTGCTGGAGCCGGGCATCACCGAGTCGGCGTTTGTGGCGGCGCTGGAGTATGAGTTCAAAAAACGCGGCGCCTCCGGGTCTTCGTTTTCACCGATTGCGCTCTTTGGCCCGCGAAGTTCGCTCCCGCATGGCGTGCCGGGAGAAAAGGCCCTGGAACACGGGGATATCGTGCTGCTCGATCTCGGCTGCATCCGGGAAAGTTACTGTTCAGACTTGACTCGGACTTTCGCATTCGGTACCATCCCCGGAGCCTGGTTTCAGGAAATCTACGAAGTCACCCTGACCGCCCAGTTGGCCGCCCTGGACGCCGTAAAGCCGGGCGCGCGTTGCCGCGATGTGGACGCGGTGGCCCGGGACATCATCTCGGAAGCCGGCTACGGCCCGTACTTTGGCCATGGCCTCGGCCATGGCGTGGGCTTGGAAATCCATGAAGGGCCGCGCCTCAACCAGCATTCGGATGCCATTCTTGAACCCGGCATGGCCGTCACGGTCGAGCCGGGCATTTATATTCCGGGCCAGGGCGGCGTCCGGATTGAAGATCTGGTGCTGGTCACGGAGACCGGCTGTGAAGTTCTTACCACATTACCCAAGGAATTGAAGGTACTCGGTACATGAGCATTTCGACCGCTGATTTTCGCAATGGGCTCGTTGTGGAGAGCGACAAGGGCCTGATGGAAATAGTCGAGTTTCAGCACGTGAAACCCGGCAAGGGCCCCGCTTTCGTGCGGACCAGGTTTAAGTTCCTGCTGAGCGGGAAGGTCATCGAAAAGACGTTTCGCTCCGGCGAAAAATTTGAAGAAGCGCGCGTGGAGTCGCAAACGTGGCAGTACCTCTACCACGACGGCGACCTGTATCATTTCATGCACAATGAAACCTACGAACAGCTTGCTATCGGCGAGAATATCGTCTCTGACAACAAGGACTGGATGAAGGAAAACAGCAACGTGGTAATCATGTTCCACAATGGCAAGGCGATCGCGCTGACCGTGCCGCTGAGCGTGGAGCTGACCGTGACGAAGTCCGATCCGGGCGTCCAGGGCGATCGCTCGTCCGGCGCGACCAAGCCCGCCACCCTCGAAACCGGCGTAACCATACAGGTGCCGCTCTTTATCGAGGAGGGCGATGTGCTGAAGGTCGACACGCGCACCGGCGAGTATCTGGAACGCATTAACTGACCCTTTTACCCACTGACACGGCGAATCGGGACAGGGACTGGTTAAGGGATTGCCGCCCGCCCGGATTCGATGACGGAGGGAATATCCGTGGACCTGAATGAAATCAAAGACTTGATCAGCCTCTTGGAAGAATCCGGGCTGTCCGAACTGGAAATTGAAGAAGAAGGCCGCCGCATCCGCCTAACCAAGCAGCACGGCCCCGTCGTGAGCATGGGCGCTCCGCCGATGTACGCGCCCGCCGCGATACCGGCGGCAGAGACCGCGCACGCGCACGCGGCGGCCCCCGCCGCCCCCGCCTCGCCGGCCGACGAAGGGCTGGTCACGATTGACTCCCCCATGGTCGGGACCTTCTACGGAAGCCCCGCGCCGGGCGAGCCCCTGTTTGTGCAGCCGGGCGACCGGGTCACGGCGGACCAGACGGTGTGCATCGTCGAGGCGATGAAGATCATGAACGAAGTCGCGGCGAAGGTCGCGGGCACGATCGAGCGCGTGCTGGTGGAAAGCGGCGAACCCGTCGAATTCGGGCAGCCGCTGTTTGCCGTTCGCCCCGCCTGATCCCCTACGAAAGAGCCGATACACATGCTGCGACGAATTCTGATTGCAAACCGGGGCGAGATTGCCGTGCGGGTGATCCGCGCATGCCGGGAAATGGGGATTACTTCCATTGCCGTCTATTCCAAGGCGGACGAAGACGCGCTGCATACGGCCCTGGCGGACGAAAGCATCTGCATCGGCCCTCCCGAGCCCAGCAAGAGCTATTTGAACATTCCCGCGATCATTTCGGCCGCCGAAATCACGGACGCGCAGGGCATCCACCCGGGGTACGGATTCCTTTCGGAAAGCCCCAAGTTCGCCGGCATCTGCCGCGACTGTAACATCAAGTTTATCGGCCCCACGCCGCAGGCAATCGCGCTCAGCGGCGACAAGGCGGCGTGCCGCAAGGCCGTAAAGGCGGCGGGCGTGCCGATTGTGCCCGGTAGCGAGGGGCTCATCGAAGATCCGGACCAGGTTCTCGATCTCGCGAAACAGATCGGCTATCCGCTCCTCGTGAAGGCGGCGGCGGGCGGCGGCGGCAAGGGGATGCGCATCGCCCACAACGACGCCACCCTGAAGCATTCGATCACCATGGCCTCGAACGAGGCGGAAGCGGCCTTCGGCGACAAGGGCGTGTACCTCGAGAAGTTTCTGGAGAACGCGCGCCACGTCGAAGTGCAGATCATGGCGGACGAGCACGGGAAAGTGGTCACCTTTGGGGAGCGCGAGTGCAGCATCCAGCGCCGGCACCAGAAGCTTATCGAAGAGTCGCCCTCCGTGGCGCTGAGCAGCTCGCTGCGGGCGAAAATGTGCAAGGCGGCGATGAAGGCGGCGAAAGCCATCGGCTATACGAACGCGGGGACTGTGGAGTTCTTGCTGGCGCCCAACGGCCAGTTCTACTTCATCGAGTTCAACGCGCGCATTCAGGTGGAGCACCCGGTGACGGAGCAGGTCACGGGCATCGACCTCGTCCGCGAGCAGCTGCGCGTGGCCTCCGGCGAGCCGCTGGGCTACAGCTCCGTGAAGTGTCAGGGCGCCGCCATCGAAGCGCGCATCTATGCGGAGGACCCGGAACGGAACTTTATGCCGTCGCCGGGGATAATAAAGAGTTGTCACATGCCGGGGGGGCCCGGCGTACGGGTGGACTCGCATCTCTTCGCCGGGTACGAGGTGCCGCGTTACTACGATTCCCTGCTCGCCAAGGTCATTGCCACGGGCAAGGATCGCGATCAGGCCATTGAGCGCTTGGGAGGCGCGCTGGACGAATTCATCGTGGAGGGCGTGTCGACCACGGCGAAATTGTGCGCGCGCATCGTTCGGGGCGATCGCTTCCGGCGGGGCGACCTGGGTCCCGATCTTATCGACGAGTATCTGCCCAGGCCGGGTTGAGCCATCATGGAGTGGCACGGCGCGGGCGCGGTTGATCAGGCGCGGCCCGCGCAATTCCAGGGCGCGAGTTGGATGGCGGCGGCGGGACAGGGTTATCAGGATCAGGCGATTGCTACCCGCGCGGGGTGGGCCGCCAGCGGGATGAATTCCCGGGGCTCGGCCGCGCGGCACGCTGTCCGGAAGGGCGGCGGGTAAGTCTTGGAAGGAACACCACCCATGAAGATCTTTATCCTTAAGCTGCTGAGTCTCTTCGTTTTCATCCTGGGCCTGATATCGCTGCTTGTGGTGCTGGGTGTGCCCCAGGTGCAGGACTACCTGGCGCGGGCGCCCGAGTGGCTCGCGGAACTCCGAAAATCCCTGCCGGAGCCGCTCTTGTTCCTGCGCGGCGCGCTGACCGTGCGGGGCCTCTGGTTTGGGGCCTCCGTCGCGGCGATCGTCCTGGGCATTTACGGGCTCTTCCCCCAGTTCGCGAAGTACCGACGCCGCAAGCGCATCGCCTACGAGGGGCCGCATGGCGAGGTGCAAATACAGCTAGATTCCGTCGAGCAGTCCCTCAACCAGATTCTCGCGCGGATGCCGGAGGTCAGGAAGATCGATTTGCGGGTTGACCCGCACGACGGGGGCCGCAAGGCCCTGATTCGGGCGGACGTGGTGCTGATCCAGCAACCGGGAGAGAATGCGCGCGCGATCGCCGCGCTGGTCAGCGATTATATCGCCGAAACGGCCCAGCGCCTCATGGGGCTCCAAGAACCGGCGAAAATTGACTTGCATGTCGTCGGGCTTCACATGAATACGCGCAAGTCGAGCAAGGCCATCCGGAAAGACAGCCTGAGCCATTCCAGCAATGCGCCGGTGGAACTGCTGGAGGCGCCGCCGGCGCCGCTTCCCCTTTCGGGCCCGGGCGACCCGCTCGGGAGCGAACCCATCGAAGAGGAAATCGAGGAGGAAGAGGCGAAGACGAGCGGCGCGATGGACACCAGCGCGGTGGACACGCGAAAGGACGAGGCCAACCAGGCGGCGGCCCGATCGGAATTGCTTGAACCCCTGCACCTGGGCGAACCGCACGAGGCCCACGGGCACGGCGAAACGGCCGCGCACACCGAAGAAATGCCCGCCACCGCGCGGGATATGGATGTGCTCGACGAGGCCCTGGAGCCCGACGATGACGCGGATGCCGAGCTCGACGAAAGCGAGGCATGGACCGAAGACGCTGCGGAGGAGTCCGAAGAGACGGAACCGACCGAAGAATCGGAACCGACCGAAGAGACGGAACTGACCGAAGAGACGGAACTGACCGAAGAGTCGGAACTGACCGAAGAGACGGAACCGACCGAAGAGACGGAGCAGACCGAAGAGACGGAGCAGACCGAAGAGACGGAACTGACCGAAGAGACGGAACTGACCGAAGAGACGGAACTGACCGAAGAGACGGAACTGACCGAAGAGACGGAACTGACCGAAGAGACGGAGCAGACCGAAGAGACGGAGCAGACCGAAGAGACGGAGCAGACCGAAGAGACGGAGCAGACCGAAGAGACGGAGGAGGGTGAGGAGGCCGAAAGCGCTGCCGAGGAAGTCGAGGGGTATGACGCCCTGGCGCGCGATGCCGAAGAGTCCGGGGAGCCGCCCACCCCCTTCCCCGCTGTTGATGCGGCGTCGGACGACGAAGTCGCGCCGGTGGGACTGGAGGTGACCGAGGAAGACCAGCAGGAATCGGCGACGCCGGCTTCGACGTATTCATGGGAACAGTCGCCGGAGGAGGCCATCCCCTCCGCGGAGGTCCCCGGTGAGGATGCCGCCGAGAGTGGCGAGGAGCCCTCCGTGACCGTGGCTGGCGAGGAGATGGAGCCGGAGCCGGAACCGTCGGATTCCGTCCTGGGCGATGCGCCCGGCGACGTAATCGTCCCCGAACCGGACGAGGCAAGCGAATCGCCCGCGGAAACCGGGGAGCCGTCCGGGGAGGCCGATTCGAAGCCGGCGGAAGTACGGAAGAAGGGCTGGAGCAGTTGGTTCAGTTGAGCCGCGCGTTCCGCGCCCCGCGGCGGTAGTACAAGGTATCCCTATGCTGGCAAAACGCATCATTCCCTGCCTGGACGTCGCCGAGGGGCGCGTCGTAAAGGGCGTACAGTTTCTCGGCCTCCGGGATGCCGGAGATCCGGTGGAGATCGCGCGCCGCTACGACGAGGAGGGCGCCGACGAGCTGGTATTCCTGGATATCCAGGCATCGACGGACAACCGGAATACCATGCTGGACGTGGTCTCGCGCACGGCGGAACAGGTCTTCATGCCGCTCTGCGTCGGCGGCGGCATCCGGACGCTGGAGGATATCCGGCGCATGCTCAACGCCGGAGCCGACAAGGTCTCGATCAACACGCCGGCGATCCAGGATCCCGATTTCGTGAACCAGGCGGCGACCAGGTTCGGGTCGCAGTGCATTGTCGTCGCCATTGACGCGAAGAAGCAGGCGGACGGTTCCTATATCGTGAAGAGTCACGGGGGCCGCGAGGGCGGGCGCGCGACCGAGCTGGAGCCCATCGCCTGGGCGAAGGAGGTCGAGTCGCGCGGCGCCGGGGAGATCCTGTTGACCTGCATGGACGCCGACGGCACGAAGGATGGCTACGACATTCGCCTGACGCGGGCAATAGCCGAGGCGGTGAGCATTCCGGTGATCGCCAGCGGCGGCGCGGGCAACTTGGAACATTTGCGGGAGGCGCTGGTGGAGGGGAAGGCCGACGCGGCGCTTGCGGCGTCCATATTTCACTTCCGCGAGTACACGATCCAGGATGCGCGGGCATACCTTGCAAAACACGGGGTGCCTGTGCGATCCTAGGCCGCGCCTTCCGGCGCGCGTATGCATGGCGCGCCGGAGGAGTAGTGCGCGCGGCGCTGTTCAAACCCCGCGCGCAGGCTGGAGGCCGAACATGACACACGCGACACCATCTCCCTTTCGATGGCGTCGCCGTGCTCATATTCCGGCGGCCTGACCGCCGCCTGGCCCCCGCGGCCCCCATTTCCCGCCTCATTTCCTCCAGCGCCCCGTTTCGGCGCGCCGTTACCCTGGGAGAAGCACTGTGAACCTCGATGATCTGCTTAAATTTGACGACAAAGACCTTATTTGCGCGGTAATCCAGCACCACGAGACGGGCCAGGTGCTGATGGTCGGCTATATGAACCGCGAGTCGCTGGGCATCACGTTGCGCGAGAAAAAGGCCTGTTTCTGGTCCCGCTCCCGCCAGAAGCTCTGGCTCAAGGGCGAGACTTCCGGAAATGTGCTGCACGTCAAGGACATCCGCATCGACTGCGACGGCGACGCCCTGCTGCTCCAGTGCGATCCGGTCGGCCCGACCTGTCACACCAACGAGACGAGTTGCTTCTACCGCCGCGTCCAGGAGGACGAAGGCGTGGTGCTGGCCGGCGACGGCGTGGCCACGTCCTGAGCCCGGCGCAAACACAGGGAACCTTTCATGATCCATCCCACCCTGGACGAGTTCAAAGCCCTGGCGCGGCCGGGCGCGCTCGTGCCGGTTTACCGGGTGATACTGGCCGACCTCGAAACCCCGGTGTCGGCGTATATGAAGATCGCGCAGGGGCAGGATCACGCGTTCCTGCTTGAAAGCGTGGAGCAGGCCGGATCGCTCGGCCAGTACTCCTTCATCGGCGCAAACCCGTCGGTCGTCTTTCGCGCGAAGGGAACCGAGGTGACCCTGGTGCGCGGGGGCGAGGCGGCGACATACACCGCGGAGAAGCCGCTGCACGAATTGCGCCGCATTATGTCGGCCTACAAGCCCGTGGAAGTCGCGGGCCTGCCACCCTTCCACGGCGGCGCCGTGGGCTACCTCTCCTACGATCAGGTCCGCTTTTTCGAGCGGCTGCCCGACAACAATCCCGACACCCTCCAGCTGCCGGACCTCTATTTCGTCATCACGGACACCATCCTCCTTTTCGATCACGTCAATAACTGCATCAAGATTGTGTCGAACGTGCACGTCGACGGCGATCCGGAGGCCGCCTACGCAAAGGGTGTGCGCAAAATCGAGGAACTGGAGGCGCGCCTGAAAGCGCCGCTGGCCGACGCGCTGGTGCATCCCGAGCCAAGCGATCTCCCCGCGGACATCGAATCCAATTTCACGCGCGAGGCCTTCTGCGACATTGTGCGCAAGGCGAAGGAATACATCTGCGCCGGGGATATCTTCCAGGTGGTGCTGTCCCAGCGCTTCAAGCGCCAGGTCACCGCCCAACCCATTACGCTTTACCGCGCGCTGCGCTCGATCAACCCCTCCCCCTACATGCTCCTCATGCAGTTTCCCGGCTTTTCACTCGTGGGCTCGAGCCCCGAGGTCATGACGCGCGTGCAGCACGGCAAGGCCATGGTCCGCCCGATTGCGGGCACGCGCCCCCGCGGCCGCACGCCGGAGGAGGACGTGGCGTTCGAGCGGGATCTGCTGGCGGACGAGAAGGAGATCGCGGAGCACGTCATGTTGCTCGACCTGGGCCGCAACGACATCGGCCGCATCAGCGAGCCGGGCACCGTGGCGCCGGTCCCGGGGCGGCGGATGGTCATCGAGCGCTACTCCCACGTCATGCACATCGTGAGCGAGGTGGAAGGGACGATGCGGCCGGAATGTGACGCCTACGACGCCCTGGAGGCGACCTTCCCCATGGGCACCGTCAGCGGGGCGCCGAAAATACGGGCGATGGAGATTATCGACGAGCTGGAGACCGAGCGGCGCGGGCCCTATTCCGGCGGCTGCGGTTATATCAGCTTCTCGGGCGACATGGACACGTGCATTCTGATACGCACCATGGTGGTGAAGGACGGCGTGGCGTATTGCCAGGCGGGGGCCGGTATTGTGTATGACAGCGATCCCGACCGCGAATACGAGGAGACGCGCAACAAGGCCAAGGCGCTTTTCCGCGCCGTGGAATTCGCGGAGAAGGGCCTCGAACCATGATTGTCCTTATCGACAACTACGATTCCTTTACCTACAACCTGGTCCAGTATTTCGGCGAGCAGGTGGACGATATCCGGGTCTTTCGGAACGACGCGATCGACGTGGCCGGTGTGCGCGCGCTGAATCCGGATCACATCGTGGTGTCGCCGGGGCCGTGTACCCCCAATGAGGCGGGCATTTCGGTTGAACTTATTCGGGAACTGGGCCCGGAATTTCCGATTCTCGGCGTTTGCCTGGGCCACCAGAGCATTGGCCAGGCCTACGGCGGCAACGTCGTGCGCGCGGCCCGAATCATGCACGGGAAAGTGAGCCAGATGCGCCACAACGGCCACCCGTTGTTTGCCGGCATTGACTCGCCCTTTGAAGCGACGCGCTACCACTCGTTGATCATCGAGCGCGAGACGTGCCCCTCCTGTCTGCGGATTATCGCGGAGACCGCGGAGCGGGAGATCATGGCGGTGGCGCACGAAAACCACCCGGTTTGGGGATTGCAGTTCCACCCGGAAAGCATTCTGACGGCGCCGGGCAAGCAGATAATCGCAAACTTTCTGGCGCTGGGAGCGCGACGCTGATCGTTTGCGTTTTTACGGTTTTGCAGGTATAATCAATGCGGTGTCGGGCTACTGTAAGCAATTACAAACGGCGGACTTAAATCCCGTAGTGCGTTGACTTTGCCCCGACCGTATGGTAGATTACTTGGAACTTGTGGGGTTTAACACGCGGAGTGGTTGCTTACCATGGCCTTGAGCAAGAAACAGCAAAAAGTTGTGGACCAGTTGGTGCGGCGCGTCGAGCTGTGCCGGGAATTCATGAATGACTGGATGTTGTTTAATCAGATTCTGACCCGCTACCCGGAGCCGGGTATCAATAAGGCGGAGCTGGAGACGCAGTTCTTGAAGATCAAGAGCAAGCTCGCCCGAACCCACAAGGTGCTCAGGGAAACGCTCGCCGACGATTACAATCTCGACGGCAACACGATGAACATTATCTCCGGAGCCACGAGCCTGGAAGCGATTTACTCCCAGTCGGAAGTGGCCGTGAAGAAGCTTCAGCAGGAATGGCACCGGGCCTTCATCGCGATCAACGAAACCCTGGGCTCCGTGGACGACAAGCGGGCGCGCGCGGAGGCCGGTGAAAAAATCTTCATGGCGCCGGTGGGCGGCGCCATGCCGGTCGCGGGCGGGGAAGGCATGAGCAAGAACGTGAAAACGATTCTGATCCTGCTCGTCATCATGGGCCTCATCGCCGCCTTCATCATCATTAATCCGGGCGGCCTCGCCGACGCGTGGCGCCAGCCGCTTGGCCTGTAGTTGTCGCCGGTTGATACGTTTGGAATCCGTTCTGCCGCGGGAAAGGTGGGGCCGTGACGAAGCGCCAGCTCGTAATTAATGTTGCCGAGCAACTGGGGATCACCCAGAATGAGGTTTCCGACGTGGTGCAGACCACCTTGGAGACCATCACCGAGGCCTTGGCCGCCGGTGACCGGCTTGAAATACGCAATTTCGGCGTGTTCGAAGTAAAGGTCCGCGACGCCCGGCTCGGACGAAATCCGCGCACGGGAGAGTCCGTCCCGATCGCGGAAAAGCGGATTCCCATCTTCAAGCCGGGCAAGGCATTGAAGGAATGGGTGGAGCAGGCGGACCCGACGGGCAAGGCGCCGTCCACGGCGGACCCCAGCCCGGACGACGCTCCCGAGAACACTCTTTCGCGGGCCGGAGAGCCCTTCTAGCGCGGTCCGCGGCGCGGCAATCCAACCTTTAGAATCCGGGCGCCTGTAAAGGCGCCCGCTTTCTTTCGTATAATAGGCGATTCCCGAGGTAGTGGAAAGGAATATTGCGGTGTCCGAGGACGATCTGCGAATGAGTTTTACAGAGCACCTGGGCGAGCTTCGCATTCGCCTGATTCGCTCTGGCGGCGCGGTGGTCGTGGGGGTGATCATCTGTTACGTCTTCTCGAACCAGATATTCGAGGGCCTTTCGCGCCCCATCCGCATGCTGGAGAAGGAGATCGCCGGCTTCGAGATTCTGCCCGACGCCGAAACGCCGGAAGAGAGCGACGCCCCAGCGCCGGAAACCGCCCAATGGGTGACCCTCCGGCCGGATGAGCCCTACGTGGTCCGCCTGAAGGTGGTGGGGCAAGAGATCGCGGGGGTTCAGGTCATTCCCGAAGACGAGGCGGCCGGCCTCAGCGCCAGTTGGACGGTCTTGAACCCGCTCGAGCCGATCATCGTCAAGTTTAAGATTGCCGGTTACGGCGGGCTCTTTCTCGCGATGCCCTTCATTCTATTTCAGCTGTGCGCGTTTATATTTCCCGGGTTGCGCCCGAACGAGAAGAAGGCGGCGCAATATCTGATTTTTGGTTGCACGGTCCTTGCCTTCACCGGGGTGGCCGTCGCGTATTTCCTGGTATTCCCGTTTGTCCTGCCCTATCTGGCCCAGTTCGTTCCGGAAGGCGTGGAGATACAGCTCCGCATGAACGAGACCATCTCCATGCTGGTCAAGGGCCTGCTGGGCTTCGGAATCGCGTTTCAGTTTCCGATGGCGGTTTTGATCCTGGTCTATGTCGGCGTGCTCGATCCGCTTACCCTGCGGCAGTATCGCAAAGTCGTAATCGTGTTTCTCGCAATCGGCTCGGCGATCCTGACCCCCCCCGATCCCGTGACGATGAGCTTCATGCTGATTCCCCTCTGCCTCCTCTACGAGGGCAGTATCTGGTTGTCCTACCTCGTGGTGCGTCGGCGCGCGTCGGCTGCGAACGCATAAGGAGTCCACAATATGCTAGGCATTGGTTTCGGCGAAATGATACTGATCGCCGGCATCGCCCTGGTGGTGATAGGGCCGGAAAAGTTCCCCGATTTCGCGAAGCTCCTCATCCGAACCGTGCGCGATCTCCGCGGATATGTCGACGAGATTAAGACCGAGGTCTCCAGGGAGTTGAAGCCGCTCAAGAAGGAAATGGATTCGCTCTCCCGGATTGATCCGGAGAAGTACATCGATTCCCTGACGAAGGAGGCGCCCGCGACGCCCCCCGCGAATCCGTCGCTCCACAGCGAGGACCAGAAGGTGATGGACGAGGCGGCCAACTACGGGGACGACCCGTATGGCTGGCAGGGGGAAACCACCGGGGAGGACGCCCCGGCCGCACCCGAAGACACCGTGAGCTATGGCGAATCGCGCGAAGAAGGAGCGGGCGGCGGGGAGATATCCGATGGCGGCGGGGAGATATCCGATGGCGGCGGCGGCGATTCAGGCGCCGGCGGCGATTCGGGCGCCGCGCCGGATGAGGGCGATTCCCCGCCGGCCGAGTCGCCGGACGGTGCGCCGGCTACCGATCCGGAGTTCGACGCCTTCAACGGCGGCGCTTCCGGAGACGGCCAGGGCAACGATCCCGACGTGTGGACAGGGCGCTGAATGCGCATCCGCCGCGGGCGCGCGTTGCGGTATCAGGCGAATAAAAGCGGTTCATCCGGTCTTGGCGTACTTGGACCGACGATGAATGTCTGGCCGAACGAAGATAACCCCAGTCTCTACATGGGCGGCCAACGTGGCTTAGCCTTCCAGGCTGACGCAGCGCGAGCGGCGCCTCCGAACAGCCCATCAACACCAAAAAAATCAGCCTCGGACTCCCAAGGCGATACGACACTTCCTTCATTCGTGACCAATCGCGGCTGAACTCATCGAATTCCTTCTCTATCCGTGCAATCAGTGTAATCCGTGGTCAATACTCCAGATCGCGGCCAAAGGCCGCGCTGAGTCCATTCGCGATCACTCGCGGTTCAATCAAATCTTTTGTGTTCTCTGTGCTCTTTGTGGCTCCAAATCCAATCCCCCCCGCGCATCGACCCCGCATCCCGACCCGGATCAATTCCATACACTTTGGCATGGCCCCCACTTCAAAAACTTCCTCTCTTCGTGGCCTTCGCGCCCTTCGTGGTGATCATTTCTTTGCGCGGCCAGAGGCTGCTCTAAGGAACCCGCACCACACTCCATTAACTTCCCACTTGCCGGACAACAATTCCCGGCCAATTCCGACAGAGCCGTCGTGGATCCAAGATCACCGCAATCAATCAACGCCCGCCAACGTGGCTTAGCCTTCCAGGCTGACGCAGCGCGTGCGGCGCCTGCGAACAGCCCATCAACACCAAAAAAATCAGCCTCGGACTCCCAAGGCGATACGACACTTCCTTCATTCGTGACCAATCGCGGTTGAACTCATCAAATTCCTTCTCTATCCGTGCAATCCGTGTAATCCGTGGTCAATATCGCGGCCAAAGGCCGCGCTGAGTCCATTCGCGATCACTCGCGGTTCAATCAAATCTTTTTGTGTTCTCTGTGCTCTTTGTGGCTCCAAATCCAATCCCCCGCCCGCCCTGACCGCACGTCCCGCCCACGATCATCTCCTTAGCGCCTTCGCGTGAAAATCAATCCTTCTCCAACTTTTTACTTCGTGGTCTTCGTACTACTATCCGTCAACTTCTTGTTTTTTCTGCAAGTTCTTTCGCTCAATATCCATATAACCGTTTTTTGTAAAAGCATTTACGAAGCGAAAAATCCAGGGAGAATCTCCGGGCCGTTCCACAAGTTTCGTGGTCGAAGTTCTTTTCTCTCCCACGGATTACACCGATGACACGGATTGCAGCGACGCTCGAACAAGATGAGACCGAACAGCCCGCCGCCCCTTCCACCCCGCTACAATACAGATGCTGAACAATCCGAACAGGCTGCGTCGAAAATCGCGCA